>JBDKVB010000050.1 GCA_039679385.1 Armatimonadia bacterium
TGCACCCTGAGGTCGCCGGAATCGGCCTGTACGAGTACTGCGACCAGTGGGCCCGCGCAGGAAAGCCGGAGGTGCAGGAGGATACGGACGCACGCGAGTTCTGGGGACTGGTCACGGCGGAGCGAACGCCGAAGCAGACCTATCGAGCTGCCACCGAGATGTTCCGGCTCATCCTGCGGAATGAGGAGCTGATCCTGCGCTGGAAATCACCGGCGAGAGTGCTGGTGAGCCAGCAGGACCTGGACTGGTGGAAGCTGGGGATCGCCGATTCGCAGTACCACGAGCGCATCGCTGCCGAGCTGTATCGCAGCGGGGTGTCCTTCCGGTTCGTGGACTCGGACGGACTGCTGTCTCTCGACCCGCAGACGACTCCGCGCCTGGTGCTGTGTGACAGTATTCTGGGCAGCAATCCGGACGGCAGTGCGGACGCTGTGGGGCGCCTCATCAGCTATGTCGAGAACGGTGGGAATCTGCTGTACATCTCACGGATGCCCTGGCAGCAACTCTACGGGAAGACGGGACTGCCCCCAGAGTTCGTACCCGGTGGCGAGACGACCCCTGTGGCACGAGGTTACGGGCACGGTCAGATCGGCCTCCTTCCGGTGTATGAGGCAGACCCGGGCAAGCTGCGCTACTACCTGCTGGACTACCTGGCGGAGGCGCTGAAGGATCGGCCGGTAGCCTCGGTGGACTACCCAGAGGGCGACGGGCCGGTGTACTGGCGGGTGTTTGAGGACGGCGACGACCGCTGGCTGCTGATGGTCAATGTCGGCGGGAAGCCAATCCAGCGGCTCAAGCTCATCCTGGGGCCGAAGGTGGCCCTGGGGCAGCTCAACCGGACGGAAAGTGACGGTGGAGGCCTTCGCGCCGAAGGCAAGGACGTGGTCTACGACGGGCTGAACGTGTACGCGCTGATCAAGATCCGAGCGCCGAAGGGCGGTTGGTAGACCGGGAGCGGCATCACCAAACACCAAGGATGGAAAAGGGCCCGACGGTACGCCGTCGGGCCCTTCGTGTGTGTGGCTAAGGGTGTGCGTGGATCAGGCGACTACCAGATCTCGCACTCCTGGAAATGCGGGTTCAGCAGGAGGCCCTGATCGCGGGCGGTCGTGACGGCGATCTCGCGGGCAAGCTCCTCGGCACGCGCGCGACTCTCGCAGGCCAGCTCGAGCGTCCACAGGACGCCCTTGACGAGACCGGTAACGCGCTCGCCGTAACCCAGCCGTCCCTGCAGAGCCGAGAGGGCACCTTCGGCCGAACCGTCGGTTGGATCGGTGACGAGAACCTGGACCACGTGACGTCCATCCGACTCGGCGACAGCCTGATGGCTGCCTGCACGGAGCTCGTAGACGTGCTTGTTGGGGTTGACGAAGACGTTCGTCTTCTCGGCCAGCTCCGTAGCCAACTCGATCGCAGCGGCCGAGTCGGGAACGTTGAGTTGTAGCCGGAAGTAGTCTGCACGCTTGAGTGACTTGAGTACCTCGGCGTATCCCATGCGGCGGCGGAGAGCACCGGCAGCGGTGAGAGCTGTGACATCGGGTATCTTGAGGCGAACCAGCAGTTCGACGGACTCCATGGTCAACATCCTCTGGGTGTGAGATGCAGAAACCTGTGCGGATCGAAACAGAAGCGAGACGGCTGCAGGGCTACTGCAGCAGCGCACGCAGAGACTCGAACACAGCGCGGCCAGGACCGGGCTTCAGGGACGCCTCGGCATCGCCGTAGGCCTCAGCCTTGCACTCCGCCCAGGTGCCGCCGAGTTCACCGGGCACCTGTCGCAGGAAGCTGGCCCGCTCGGGGTGCGGCATCATGGCCAGGACATTCCCCTCGGGGTTGCACAGGCCGGCGATGTTGGCGAGGGCACCGTTCGGGTTCACATCGCGGCTCTCGTCGAGCTCGCCTTCGGCGTCGCAGTACTGGAACACGATCTGATCGTTGGCGCGCAGAGTGTCCAGCAGGCCCTCGATCCTGGTCGTGAAGCGCCCTTCGCCGTGGGCGATCGGAACCGGCCAGACAAGACCGGGCTCCATGGCCGAGGTGAGCTTGCAGCGCGACGAGGAATGTCGCAGGTAGAGCCAACGGCAGCAAAAGCCGGCGATGCGTCCCTCAGGGTCATGGAAGTTGGGAGCCAGGGCCATCTCAACCTTGCCGGGCTGGATACCGGGGATGAGGCCGGCCTCGACCAGAACCTGGGCGCCGTTGCAGATGCCCAGGCAGGGCTTGCCTTTGTCCATGACTTCGGAGAAGACGCGCTTGACGATGGGCTCTTTGGCAGCGATGGCTCCGCTGCGGACACGGTCCTGGTAAGAGAACCCGCCGCCGATGATGTAGCCATCGTAATCGGCCAGGATATCGGGATCGCGGTTCCAGCGGAAGACGTCGCAGGCCATACCCGCGACCTCCGCGGCACGCTTGCTCTCCCACTCGCAGTTCGAGCCAGGAAACTGAATCAGGGCAACACGGGGGGCATCCGACGGCATGAGTGGCACTCCTCAAAGCAGGCAATCTTGACGGCTGTTATCATAGCAGGCTCCGGCGCCGGACTCAAGTCCGGGGCGAGGAAGAACCTGCCGGGTGGCCCGACGATGCTTGCGGAGAGTGCAGCAAGGGCCGGGTGATCAGGTCTTCCGCTCCCTGGTCTTGGCGGCTGGGAACAGGACGTTGTTGAGGATCAAACGATAGCCCGGCGAGTGGCGATGCTGCGTGAGGTCGGTAGGCGGCTCGCCCACCACATGGGCGTAATCCTCCGGGTCATGACCCGCCAGGAAGGTGTAAGTGCCCTTCCCGAAGTCGCCGTGGATGTACTTGACCTTGAGGTCGCCGGGGAAGTCGCCCAGCACGATCGCGGTGCTCTTCAGCAGCGACCGGCGGAAAGCCGTCGTCAGCCCCAGGAAATCGGGCACAGCCTTGACGTGGCACTGGTTGAGCATGGTCGCGATCGGGTCCTGCTTGGCAGAGAACTCGAAGAGCTCGAAGGTCTGGCCACGATAGACCAGGTCACCGGGGGCCGGCGGAACGTCGATGTCCGACAGCTCGGGCACGAAGGGGTTCTTGGCGAGGTGGAACCCGCGGAAGGCCAGCGTCGCAGCGTAGTTGAGGTTCGCATCGGCTGCGGGGTCGACGGGCGTGCCGTCGATCTCGGCCGGCACGATGTCTCTGCCCCGAGCCGATAGAGCGATGTCGAGGCTGTCGGGCGCACTGCACATGGCGAACAGGAAGCCTCCGGCGGCGGTCCAGTCGGCAAGGCGCCCGGCGACAGCACCCTTCTCCTCCTGAACCGAGGTGTACCCCAGTTCCTGCGCCACCGCTCGTGAGCTCATCACCATGCGCCGGTACCACGGCTGATTCTGAAAGGTGGAGAAGAACCGTCCGAACTGGCCGGTGAAGTCCTCGTGGTGCAGGTGCAGCCACTCGTAGTCGGCGAGCTTTCCGGCCAGGACCTCCCGGTCCCAGAGCTTGACGTACTCGATCTGGGCGTATTCGAGGGCCAGGCGCACGGCATCGTCCCAGGGCTCGGCATCGGGCGGGACGTAGACGGCGATCTTGGGCGCCTTGGTGAGCTGCACGCGCTCCATGTTGGCGGTGCGGATCGTGGCGTAGATCGACTGACGGGCAGCATCGCCGAGGGGCTCGACGGCGACCCCCATGGTATTGGCGTGATCTCGCACGGCCGGCGAGTCGGGCAGGAGGAAGGAGCCGCCACGATAGTTGAGCAGCCACTCGCACTCGAGGCCACGAGGCTCCTGCAGGCACCAGTAGGTGAGGCCGTAGGCCCGCAGATGGTCGCTCTGTGCAGCGTCCATGGGGACGAGTAGGGACTGCGCCCCGACCGGGAGACACAGCAGCAGGGCGACAGCGAGAGCCCAGAAGGTTCTGAGGCCGAGGTTGATGGGCATGGAGTGCCTCAAGAGTCGGACCGGACCACACGAAGTGAACTAGATGATACACCAGCGGGCGGAGGAAGGGAACGGACAAGAGGTGCGATTGGTGAAGCGGGAACTCCTGGGTTCGGCGAGGTGTTGCTTTATTGGAAGATATGCATTATGCTTTAGCGCATTGCACTAAGGGTTCTTTCTATTTCGAAGGCAACAGTGGGAGTGCGCCATGCCCTCTTACCGACTCACGATGTACAGAGTGACCAACCATACGCCGACCCCCTCCGGCGAGCCGCAGAACCAGTTCGGGCCCCCGACCGATGTGCTCGAGACGGAAGCGGGCTTCGAGATCCGCATGGAGCTTGCCGGGATCGATCCGGCGCAGACCCAGGCAGAAGTGGGCCCCGACAACCGCACGGTCACAGTTACGGGAGTGCGACTGGCCCCGGATTCGGGTCCTGTCCGCCTGCTGAATCTGGAGATCCAGTACGGTCCCTTCACGCGACAGGTATGCCTACCGGTCGAAGTGGAGGGGCAGGGCGCTGAGGCTTCCTACGTGGATGGCTTCCTGGTGATCCGCCTCCCGAAGAAGGAGCGGCCGGTGGAGCGCAGGCGGATCCCGATCGACGACTGAAGGATGAGTGGGCTAGGTGGAATTGTCTGGGGCATGAGGCGCGCGCCCCTTACGGGAGTGGTACCCGATGGTAGACGTTTCGACGAAGGATAGCGGGACGCAGAGCGAACAGACTACGCCGACAGTGGTCCCGGTGCTTCCCCTGCGCGGGATGGTCGCCTTTCCGCAGATGGTGATCCCAATAGCGGTCGTGGAAGAGGCCGACCTGCTGGCGGTTGACCGGGCCGTGTCGGCGGATCGCACGCTGATGCTGGTGGCCGCCAAGGAGGGCGAGGAGGAAGCCGGCCCGGAGACGCTGTACGACCTGGGCACCCTGGCAAGCGTGCAGAAGATGATTCAGATGCCCGATGGGTCGCGCCGCCTGGTACTGCGAGGCATGGGGCGGATGAGAGTGGTCGGCTACGAGGAGACAAAGCCGGTACTTGTGGCCCGGGTGGAGTCGGTGGCCGAAGTCGGGCAGGAGACAGCCGAGACCGAGGCGCTCTTCCACACCGTCCTACGCATCTTCCAGCAGATCGTGCAGTTGTCGCCGTACCTGCCGGAGGAGGCCTACGTCCAGGCGCTCAACGTGGACTCGGCCGCTACCCTCTGTGACCTGGTGGCGGCGGCCCTGCCGCTCAAGGTGGAGGACCAGCAGGCGGTGCTGGCGGAACTGAGCATTGAGGCACGCCTCAAGCTGGTCAGCCGGCAGGCCCAGGAAGTGCTGACGAAGCTTGAGCTCGCCGACCGAGTGGGAACCGATGCCCGGGAGGAGATCGAGAAGAACCAGCGCGAGTACATCCTCCGGGAGCAACTGCGGGCCATCCGCAAGGAGCTTGGCGAGGAGGACGAGGAGCAGAAGGAGGTTGAGCGGCTGCGGGAGCGGCTGACCGAGGCCCAGCTTCCCGAGCAGGCCCAGAAGGCAGCCGACCGCGAACTCGACCGCCTGGCGCAGATGAACCCGGCGGCGGCCGAGTATGGTGTGGTGCGGACGTACCTGGAGTGGATGGCCGACCTTCCCTGGAGCAAATCCAGCGAGGACAAGCTCGACGTGAAGGCCGCCCAGAAGGTGCTCGATGAGGACCACTACGGCCTCGAGGAGATCAAGGACCGGATCGTCGAGTACCTGGCGGTGCGCAAGATCAGGAAAGACGCGAAGGGGCCGATTCTGTGCTTCGTCGGCCCTCCGGGTGTTGGCAAGACCTCGCTGGGACGCAGTGTTGCCCGGGCAACGGGGCGACAGTTCATGCGGATGTCCCTGGGTGGTCTTCATGACGAGGCGGAGATTCGCGGACACCGGCGGACCTATGTTGGGGCCATGCCGGGGCGGATCGTGCGCGCCCTCCGGGATGCCGGCACGAACAACCCGGTGATCATGCTCGACGAGGTAGACAAGGTGGGTCAGGATTACCGGGGCGACCCGACCTCCGCCCTACTGGAGGTGCTGGACCCGGAGCAGAACTTCTCCTTCAGCGACAACTACCTGGAGGTCGCCTTCGACCTGTCGCGGGTACTGTTCATCTGCACCGCGAACGTGCTGCAGACGATTCCGGCGCCGCTCCTGGACCGCATGGAGGTCATCCAACTTGCGGGCTATACGGAGGAGGAGAAACTGCATATCGCCAAGCGGTTCCTTGTCCCCCGCCAGCGGGAGGAGCACGGTCTGAACGCAAAGCAGGTGAGGATCACCGACGCAGCCCTGCGCGGCGTGATCGGCAAGTACACTCGCGAGGCCGGCGTGCGCAATCTGGAGCGCGAGATCGGCACCATCTGCCGGAAGGTCGCGCGGAAGGTAGCCGAAGGAGCCGAGGACCTGCCAACCGTCGGAGTCGATAACCTCGAGGACTTCCTCGGGCGGCAGAAGGTCTTCCCCGAGGCCTGCGAGCGGGTGACCCAGCCCGGCGTCGTGACCGGTCTCGCCTGGACGCAGGTCGGCGGTGAGATTCTGTTCATCGAGGCCACCAAGATGCCGGGTAAGGGGCGGTTCAAGCTCACGGGGCAAGTCGGCGACGTGATGAGCGAATCGGCAGAGGCGGCGCTCAGCTACGTCCGGGCGAACGCAGCCCAACTGGGGATTGAGGAGGACTTCTTTGAGCACTACGATATACACATCCATGTGCCGAGTGGGGCGGTGCCGAAGGACGGTCCCTCGGCCGGTGTGGCGATGGTGACTGCACTGGTGTCCCTGCTGACGAACCGACGCGTGAAGTGCAGTGTGGGGATGACCGGCGAGATCACGCTGCGAGGGCGAGTGTTGCCGATCGGCGGCCTGAAGGAGAAGAGCCTGGCAGCTCGCCGGGCCGGCCTCGACACGATCATCGTCCCCGAGCAGAACAAGGGCGATGTGGAAGAGCTGCGCGATGATCTGGGCAGTGACGTGCACTTCGTCCTGGCCTCGACGATCGACGACGTGCTTGAGGCGGCGCTGGAGCCCGCTCCGCAGTAGCCCAGCACCTCCGGCCGAGAGCCTCGCCTGGGAGAGCGTGTCCAAGGAAATCGGACGACCTGTGACCAAGACGCCGACCTCCTTACTGAGGTCGGCGTTTCGCCTGTGCGGGGTGCGGGTATGAGTCTGGTGTTACGGTTATCCACAACATTTTGCGCAGCAGGGCGAGCCGGCGAAAGGATGGCACGCCCCCGCGTCGAAAGATCACAGGTAGGTCGCTAAGGAGGGGCACTGCAAAGGGCAGAGAGAGGTGCAAGCGCGCCTTCGGCTTCAGTCTGGGGACCCCAAGGAGATGACCGAGATGAGAGGGCACGGAAGGGGCTTTACGCTGATTGAGCTGTTGGTTGTCATCGCCATCATTGCGATCCTGGCGGCGATCTTGTTTCCAGTCTTTGCGCGGGCTCGTGAGAAGGCCCGGCAGACGAGTTGCCTGAGCAACCTCAAGCAGATCGGCCTGGCCAACAACATGTACATGCAAGACTACGACCAGATGTTCCCCTACGCCGCAGATAACGTGACGCTGGACACGCCCACGAGCTTCGTGTTCCGGCTCACCCCCTACATCAAGAACACACAGATCTGGCGCTGCCCCTCGGCCAGTGTGGTGAGCAACATCAACGGCGTGTCCTGCAGCTACTTCGGCAACGGCGTGATCTTCCAGAACTACCCGAACGATGCGCGGCTGTCGAACCCGGCGGGCAGCGTAGTGTTCTGGGAGTTCATTGAGGCTCGGAACACCAGCTATCGGCGCCCCACAAGTTCGGGCACACCGGCGCTGTGGGGCGGCTCCGTCTCGGCAGGACGGTACGGGGCCATGCACAACGGCGGGGGCAACTGCGCCTTTGCGGACGGCCACGCGAAGTGGCTCACCGAGGACAAGCACAGTGCAGGTATCTTCATGCTGACGCCGGATGACCGGGACAACGCGTATACACACTCGATCTCGTGGTGAGGCGGCACCTCATCCCCTGCTTCCTCTCCACTCGCAGGAACGGGGGCGCGGGACGGTCAGACCTCGGCCGAGGGGTGCGTGAAGGGCAAGTCGGCGAAAGGGCTTGCTTTACTGGGGGCTTGTGGATATAATCATATCGTTGTCGTTGTTATCTCAGGGTTGCAACTCCTGGGAGTGGGTGATTTCACCCACTCCCATTTGTTTGGGCGCAGGGGTTTGAGGTTTGCCGATGAAGCGCAAGATCGATCCTGTCAGCGAGAGACTCATGCCGGAGTTCGAGAAGACCCTCGACGCCTTCGGCTATGAACTGGTGCAGATGAAGCTTGGGGGCAGGCCGGGGAACCGGACGCTGACGGTATCCATCGACAAGGCAGGCGGAGTGACGGCCGACGATTGCCGATACGCGGCAAGCCGGCTGTCGGTGTTGCTGGATGCCCTTGACCCAATAGAGGGGCACTATACGCTCGTTGTTTCATCGCCGGGAGTGAACCGGCCGCTGACGAGGGACACCGACTTTGAACGGTTCAGCGGCCAGAAAGCGGCCCTTCGGTGGTCAGCACCGGAGCAAGGGCCTCGGACCGTGCGGGGCATTCTACTCGGGGTGGAGCAGGACAAGGTGCGACTGGATGTCGATGGTACAGAGGTGCTGGTTCCACTGGCAGACATCGAGACCGCCAACATCGTGTACGACTGGGAGCGAGACAATGAGCAATAAGAGCAGGGAGCTGAGTTAATCGATGAACGGCGAGTTTATCGAGGCTCTGGAGCAGATTCAGAAGGCAAAGGGCATCCCCATGGCCTCGCTGAAGGCGACGATCGAGGCCGCCATGCAATCTGCTTACCGCAAGCATTACGGGGTCAGCGAGGAAGTACGGCTGGAGATCGATGAGCAGCGGGGCACGGTGCGGATGTTTGCGCGCAAACCGATCCTGCCCGAGGGCGTCACGGAGCTTGAGGAGGACTCGGCTCCCGTGGCTTCCGGTGCTGTGGTGGAGGGCCAACTGGTCGCCGGTATCCCTGAGGTGGAAACCCAGTACGAAGAGCACGAGATCGATGCCAACGATTTCGGGCGCATCGCGGCTCAGACGGCCAAGCAAGTCATCATGCAGCGCATCCGCGAAGCGGAGCGCGAGATCGTGTACGACGAGTTCAGCCATCGCGTCGGCGAGGCTGTTACGGCGGAAGTGCAGCGCCGCGACCGCAACAACGTGATCGTGCAACTGGGTCGCGTCGAGGCCCTTCTCCCGGCTCACGAGCAGATCCCCGGTGAGCCCTATCGGTTCAACGACCGGGTGAAGATCTATATCCTGGACGTGCGCAAGACCACCAAGAACCCGCAGATCATCGTGTCGCGCACGCATCCGGGCCTCGTCCTACGGCTCTTTGAGCTGGAGGTGCCGGAGGTCTACGATGGCATCGTGCAGATTAAGTCGGTGGCACGCGAACCCGGCGCCCGGTCCAAGGTCGCCGTGCTGTCAAGAGACCCGCAGATCGACCCGGTAGGCGCTTGCGTCGGTCACCGTGGTGCGCGCGTCCAGGCGATTGTGGACGAGCTCCGGGGCGAGAAGATCGACATCGTCCGGTACAATGACACCGTTGAGGAGTACCTGCGCAGCGCCCTGTCGCCAGCGAAGGTGAGTCAGGTCCTGGTCAATGAGCCGGAGCGGTCGGCGGTTGTGATCGCCCCGGATAACCAGCTTTCGCTGGCTATCGGCCGTCGCGGGCAGAACGTGCGCCTGGCGGCTCAGTTGACGGGCTGGCGGATCGACATCCGGAGCGAGACGCAGTGGGCTGAGGCGCCCATCGAGATCCCGGTCACTGCCAAGCCGGCGGCTGCCGCTGTTGGGGCCCCCGCACAGGCTGAGGAAGTCCTGATCCAGGGCGACCGCATCCGCATCTACGAACTGGCGCGGCAACTGGGTGTCGAGAGCAAGGACCTCGTCGAGATCCTGCAGGAAGAGGGCGTGGAGGTAACCAGTCACGCCAGCAGCATCACGGCTCAGCAGGCGAAGACAGTGCGAGACTTGCTGCTGGGTGGCGAGGGGACGCTGGAGGAACTCGAAGCCGGAGCGATCCTAATCGCGGCGAAGCCGGAAGACGAGGCGTCCGAGGACGCTGTACCTTCAGGCGACGACGCATCGACGAAGTAAGGCAAGAACAGACAACGTAACAGGAAGCCGTTCCGTGCGAGACGGGAACGGCAGTAGCGGGGCACGGAGCCAGAAGTCCGTGCAAATGAAGCGGGATTTCCCGCGGAGGTGTCCCCCTTTGGGTAAGGTTCGGGTGTTTTCACTTGCCAAGCGACTAGGTCTTCGGAGCGAGGCCCTCGTCGCTGCGCTGGCGGAGCTCGGGATTCAGAACGTCACTTCGGCAACTGCCATTGAGGATGAGACCGCAGCTGCAGCCACAGAGCTGCTGGCCGAACAGGCCCGGCAGGCTCGGGAGGCTGCTGCACAGGCGGAGAAGGCAGCGGCCACCGCAGCGGCAAAGGTAGCAGAGCCGACACCGGCTGTTGCGGCCGTGACAGAGCTCGAAGCGCCAGGCGCAGCCGAGGAACAGCCTGCGGAGGAGCCCGCTGGCGAGCCAGCACCGGCGTCCGTGGTGACACCGGCGGAGCCGGCAGCGACCAGAGAGGACAAGGAGACGGAGAAGTACTTCCGTCGCCGTGGCCCGTCGCGGCTGGATGAGTCCGACGGTCTGGCCGAGCTGGAGCGACAGCTTGCCGCCCTGGCCGCCCAGGAGGAAGAGGAGCGCGCCCGCAAGGCCAAGCAGGGCGAAGTCGTTCCGCTACCCGAACTGGTGCGCCGCCCGACTGGTGACAGACCCGAAGGCGCGGTCACAGTGCCGCCGGTGGTAACCGTCCTGGGACACGTCGACCACGGGAAGACCACGCTGCTGGACGCCATCCGTAACACCCATGTGGCTGACGGCGAGAGCGGCGGCATCACCCAGCACATTGGCGCGTCTGAAGTAACCGTCGGCGAGAAGCGGATTGTCTTCATCGACACGCCCGGTCACGAGGCCTTTACGGCCATGCGTGCCCGGGGGGCGATGGTGACCGATGTCGCCATCCTGATCGTCGCCGCCGACGACGGCATCATGCCGCAGACGGTTGAAGCGATCAAGCACGTGAAGGCCGCCAAGGTGCCGATCATTGTGGCCGTCAACAAGTGCGACCTCCCCGACGCCAACGTCGATCGTGTCAAGCAGCAGCTCCTTGAGCATGAGCTGGTCCCGGAGGAGTGGGGCGGCGACACGATCGTCGTGCCGGTCTCGGCCGTCAAGAAGGAAGGCCTCGACACACTGCTGGAGATGATCCTCCTGGTGGCCGAGGTGCAGGACTTGTGGTCCGATCCGAAGGCCGATTTTACGGGTATCATCATCGAGAGCAGCGTCGACGCGAGTCAGGGCCCGTTGTGCACCGCCCTGATACGCAATGGGACGATCCGCGTGGGCGATTCGGTGGTCTGTGGCACGACGCACGGACGCGTCCGACGGCTGCGTGACTGGCAGGGCAAGTCGATCAAGGAGATGGGGCCGGGCTCGCCCGTGGAGGTCATCGGTCTGACCGGCGCTCCTGAGCCGGGCGAAGTGATGACACGCGTCAAGACGCCCAAGGAAGCGCGTCAGATCGCCGAGGAACGAGCGCAGACAGAGCACAGGGCCGAACTGGCCGGTCACACCACGGGTGTCTCGCTGCGCAACCTGTATGATGAGAGCAGGAGCGGTCATGCTGCACTCAACATCGTGCTGAAGGGCGACGTCTGGGGCACCGTCCAGGCTCTTGAGGCCAAGCTCCTGCAACTTGACCGCCAACTCGACGAGCTGGACATCAACATCATCAGCACCGGCGTCGGCGACGTGAACGAGTCCGACATCCTGCTGGCCAAGGCCTCCGGCGCTATCGTGTTGGGGTTCAACGCCGGTGCCGATGCTCACATCCGTCAGGCCGGCCAGAACGAGGGCGTCGAGATCCGTCTCTACAGCATCATCTACCAGGCCCTGGAGGACATCCAGAAAGCCCTTCTCGGCTTGCTGGCTCCTGCCTACGAAGATGTCCTGATCGGCCGCGCCGAGGTGCTACAGCTCTTCCGCGTTTCGCGCATCGGCGTCATTGCCGGTTGCCGGATCACCGACGGCCGTGTGGAGCGCGGCGCCGAACTGCGCATCATCCGCAACCGCGAGGAGATCTGGCGTGGTCCATTGCAGGCCCTGCGCCACTTCGATCAGGACGTGCGCAGCCTGGACGCTCCCAACGAGTGCGGCATCTCGACCACTGCCTTCCGCGGCTGGGAGATCGGTGACCAGGCCGAGATCTGGACCCGCGTGCAGGTAGAGCGGACGCTGCCGCTCAAGCAGGAAGTGTCCTAGCTGCCGTACGCGCACTCGTGAAGCGGAGGTCGAGAGCCACAGGTCGCACGGCTCACGGCCCGGGTGTGAAGCGATGGCTGCACGAGTTGGTCTGCTGACAATCTCGCTGTGTGTGACCGAGGCGATGACGCTGAAGGACAAGCGCCAGGTCGTTCGCAGCGTCCTGGACCGGGCTATCGACCGGTTCAATGTGGCGGCCGCCGAAGTCGGCAAGCTGGATAGCGTCCGACGTGCCGAACTCGCCTTCGCCTGTGTGTCCAATGACTTCCAGCATGTGACGCAGATGCTGGAGTCCGTCTTGGCTTTCGTCGAGGGAGAGCCGCGAGCCGTAGTGGAGGACAGCAGCCTGGAGCTGCTCTGAGGACCTGCGGGGCTCGCGTCTCCCCTCCTTCCTGTCGTACCCTAACCTTAACCCTATGCCTACACAACGTCAGCTTCGAGTGAACAATCTGTTGCAGCAGGAGATCGCCTCCATCCTGCGCCGTGAGATCACGGACCCACACCTGGGGTTCGTGACGCTCACCGGTGTCGAGGTGGCGGCGGACCTGCGCCATGCCAGGGTCTTCGTCAGCGTTCTCGGCGACGAGGCGGCGAAGAAGGAGAGCATGTCGGCCCTCATCCGGGCCCGCAACTTCATCCGGGGTCTCCTGGGCGACCGGCTCGATCTGCGCAACATCCCGGAACTGCGGTTCGTGCTGGATGAGACGGCCGAGAAGGCTCAGCGCATGGAGATCCTGCTGAACAAGGTCGCTGAGAACCCCGGTGACGAGGAGGAGGGTGCTGTTGGGTAGCGCGTCTTGTGGCTCCAACGACACCTCCGCCGACCCGGTGAGCCTCCTTGTCCGTGAGTTGCGAGCCTGCTCACGGATTCTGCTTCTGACCCACGAGAACCCCGATGGCGACGGCATCGGGAGCGTCCTGGCCCTGCGACTCGGGCTGGTTGCTCTCGGTAAGGACGTCACCTGTGTTGCCCCTGAGGGGTGTCCCCGCAAGTACCTGTTCCTCCCGGGCGCTGAAACGCTCCTCGCCCAGGCACCTGCCGATTCCTATGATTGCGCCGTGGCCCTGGACTGTGACGGGGAAGGTCGCATGGCCGACCTGAGTGCGTCCTTCCGTTCGGCCCCACTGCGGCTGAGCATCGACCATCACCAGGCGGAGTGCCGTTTCGCAGACCACAACTGGTGCGATGGCCGCCGTCCGGCGACGGGGCTGATGATCTGGGAACTGCTTGGCGCACTCGGAGTCGCCGTCACGCCGGAGATCGCCACCTGCCTGTACACCGCCATCGCGACCGACACCGGTATCTTCCGGTTCCAGAACACCACGGCTGAGGCGCTGCGGGTCGGCGGCGAACTGGTTGCACTCGGAGCAGACGCCAGTGACATCGCCCGTCGCTGCGCCGACCGATTGCCGGCTCCCAAGGCGCGCCTGCTGGGCCGAGCGCTGACTTCGCTGCGGCTGGTGAAGGGAGGCGCGGTTCTGGTCGCGGTCCTCACCGAGGAGGATTTCGATGCCGCCGAGGCACTCCCCGAGCATACCGACGGAGTGATCGATGAGCTCAAGCGCGTCGAGGGCGCACAGGTGATCGTGCTCCTGCGAGAGCAGGCGCCGGAGACCTGGCGAGTGAGCCTGCGGTCGCTGGAGGCGGATGTCGCAGCTATCTGTCGCGAGCACGGTGGAGGCGGCCATCGCCTCGCCGCCGGTTGTGAGATGACCGGCTCGCTGGAGGCTGTCGTCGGGCAGTTGGGTAGCGAGGCCGCTTCCGCGCTGGAGGCGCCGGCCAGCAGATGAACGGCCTCCTGAACGTCCTGAAGCCACCGGGCATGACCTCGCACGATGTGGTCTACTACGTGCGGCACCTGGTTGACGGCAAGGTCGGTCACACCGGGACGCTCGATCCGCTCGCGGCAGGAGTACTGATTGTCACCATCGGCGCGGCGACGAAGCTGACGGACTACTTCGCAGGCTGGGACAAGGCGTACCGCGCCGAGCTGATCCTGGGTCTCGAGACGGACACGCTGGACCTCGAAGGCACCGTCCTGCGACGCGCCGAGGATGTGCAGCTTGGCCGAGAACAGGTCGTCAGGGCGCTTGAGAGCCTCACCGGCATCCTGGAGATGGAGCCACCGATGTTCTCGGCCGTGAAGCACGACGGCCGGAGACTTTATGAACTGGCGCGCGAGGGCAAGCAGGTGGAGCGCAAGCTCCGGACGGTCACGGTGACGCGGTTTGACCTCCTCGAGATGTGGGAGGGAGAGCCCGGCTCATCCCGCTCCGAGTATCCGGAGCAGGGCCTGCCACGGGTGCTGTGCGAGGTGGAGTGCTCCAAGGGGACCTATGTGCGGAGTCTGGCGCAGATGCTCGGAGAGCGTCTGGGCTGCGGTGCATGCCTGGGGTTCCTTCTGCGGACAGTCCAGGGGCCGCATCGGCTTCAGCACTCTCACACCCTCGAGGAAGTGCAGGCGCTTGTGCGCAGAGGCGAGCTCGCGGGTGCTCTGACCCCGATGACGGAGGCACTGCCTCACATGCCCTCGGTGAGCGTCGGAGCGTCCGAGGTGACGAAGGTGCAGCACGGGAATCGTGTGCCCGCACCTCCAGAGCTGGAGCCGGGGACGATGTGCCTGGTGCTGCATGAGGAAGAAGCCGTGTGCCTGGCCGAAGTGACCCATCGGGGCGGGTCACTGTGGCTCCAGCCGAAGCGAGTCTTCATCCCCGAAGGGCGCACCGACCGCGAGGCCTGAACAGGACGACCTATGCGCATTTTCCGTGGGCTCGACGAACCGGACCTGAAGCGTACCGAGCGCGTGCTGGCGGTCGGGGCCTTCGACGGCGTACACCGTGGGCACCAGCGGTTGCTGGCCCATGTCTGCCGCACGGCCGCGGACTACGGCGTCGAATCAAGCATCATGGCCCTGGAGCCGATCCCGGCGCAGGTCTTCCGGTCCGGGGGCTCCCGCAACGTCCGACTCACGCTGGCCGATGAGCGTGAGCGCGAGCTGACCAAGTACTGCGTGGACAGCGCGATCGTCATCGACTTCAACGAGCGGTTCCGCAATCTGTCGGCGCTGGAGTTTGCCCGCGATGTCCTCGTCGGGAGGCTGGGCGTCGTCGCGCTCATTGCCAGCAAGACGCACACCTTTGGACGCCGCGCCGAGGCCGACGTGCGCCGCATTGCCGAACTGGGCATGGACCTGGGTTTTGAGGTGCACGTGCTGCCGCCGATTCTGGTCGGCGGTGTGCAGATCAACAGCACCCAGATCCGCAGGCTGATAGGCGAAGGCGATGTGGTGGGAGCTCGTGACCGCCTGGGGCGGTTCTTCGACCTCGCCGGCGAGGTGGTGCATGGACACGGCATCGGCAAGGGTATCGGCTTCCCGACTGCGAACCTGCGGCCTACTCCGGAGAAGCTTGTTCCCGGCGACGGCGTCTACGCCTGTGCCGCCCGTGTCGAGGCGCCGGGGACCAATCCCGGACCCTGGCTTCCCGCTGCTGTGAATGTTGGCGCAACACCCACCGTCGATGCCTCACGGCGGACACTCGAGGCACACCTGCTGGACGTGGAGGACCTGAACCTCGACGGCAAGTCGGTGCGCCTGGTGTTCCTGCGAAGGCTGCGGGACATCCGCAAGTTCGGCGATGTGCAGGCCCTGGCTGCGCAGATTGGCCGCGACGTAGAACTCGTGCGTGACGAGTACCAGAGAGCGCACGACGAGCTCTGGGACTAGCATCGGCGATCCCCCTCTGCCCTCTCCCCCTCAACGATCCAGATCCACTGCAATCCTTCCGACCGGCGTGACAGCGCGACGGGTGACCTTGCAGGTGAGCGCGAAGACCTGCACTCCCTCGCCGGCGGCTCGACGTAGGGCGGCCGCGAAGACCGGGTCGGTGTCCGCCTTGGGTGCGAAGACCGTCGCATCGGGCCGCTGAATCACGAAAGCGACCGCCGGGGTGTGGCCCTGCTTGCCGGCCTCGATCAGCTCCTCCATATGCCGGGCTCCGCGCAGAGTCGGCGCATCCGGGAAGCGGGCGACACCATCAATCGTCAGCGTGCAGGACTTCGTCTCGATCAGCCAGTGGCCGGTATCGCAGGCCAGGGCAAGGTCAAGTCGGCTCCTGCCGAAGGGGACCTCCCGACGCACTTCGAGACATGCCCCAAGCTCAGGCAGCAGACCGGATTCCAGGGCTTCGAGGAACAAAGAGGGTGGAAGGCGCGTGTCGAGGCACACCAGTGACTGCGGGTGGCGGACCAGCACCACCTCATGGCTCGTGTGGCGTCCGTCGGCCGGGCTGTGCTTCAGCCACATCTCAGCGCCGGGATGGAGGAGCTCGTGCATCCGGCCGGGGTTGGGCATGTAGCAGTAGACCGCCTCGGCGTCGAGCTCAGCCCAGGCAGCGAAGCGATTAGGGCGACTGAGGAACTTGGCGCGGAGAAGGTTCGGCGGGAGACGCATCAGGTCTTCTGCGCACCTCGACGGCCGACGCGCACAAGCGCCAGGACGAAAAGCCCGGCGACGAAGAGTGCGAGGCTCGCAGGTTCGGGCGTGACAGCGTTCTCGGCCATGTAGCCGACGACGCCTCGGGTGACGCGAGTGGCGTAGTTGTAGTCGATGTAGTTCAAGGTGTCGGTGCTGTCCTGGGCGGTGTGGTAGTACGGGTTCGAGGAGAAGGAGTCCTCGATGAGCAGGCAGGCGGGCTTACCGACCTCCTGGAAGCTCTGATGGTCGCTGGCGCCGATGGCGCCCCGATCCACGGCCTGCAGCCCCTGCCCATAGGTGTTGATCGCGTAGGCCAGTTCCGTCTTGAGGGCCGCATCGCCGGGCAGGCTGCCGGTGCCCTTGTAGAGGGCGACCCTATCATGGCTGCTGGTCGCCGGGTTGTAGGCAATCATGTCGAGATCGACCATACCGAGTATCTGGTCGAGGCTGTGGGCAGCGGCGTAGCCCCGACTGCCGTGGAGGCCCTGCTCCTCGCGGTCGAAGGCGATGAAGACCAGCGTAGCCTCGAAGTCGTACTGGCTGAGTACCCGGGCCGACTCAAGCACTCCCGCAACGCCGCTGGCGTTGTCGTCGGCTCCCGGGTTGCTGACGGAATCGTAGTGAGCGCCCACGACGAAGATGTCATTAGGCCGTCGCGTTCCGCCCCAGACGCCGACCACGTTGTAGCCGGTGTAGCCCCCGTGGGAGAAGTACTCCAGGCTGGTCGTGAGTCCGAAGCTCGAGAAGGCGTTGTAGATGGCGGTGCGCGCCAGGTCGTGCTCGGCACCGTAACCGCGGTTGTCGCCGGTCTCGGTGTAGAGCATGTCCTGCAGGTAGTAGGTGTAGCTGGTCTCACTGACGTCATCCACGATGGTTGAGATCGAGGCGGCCAGGCAGGGGGCGACGGGAAGCGCCGCGTAGAAGACGACAAGGCATACCCATGGGCGGACACTGCAAACCACGGCCATCACCTCGAACCAATCGAGGATAGAAACTGCTGCGGCACGAAGGTCTGTCGCCCCGGGTGCTATGAGTATACTGAGGAGCGCCGCCCGCCTCAAGACCAGGGTGGGGCGGAAGCAAGCGATCGACCTCGGTCCCGGCTTCCTTCGCGAAGTCAGACGGCGGCGTAGAGTGCGGCGTGGTCGGCGAACTGCTGCGCGACCTGCTGCGGCTTAGCGGTGCCCGTGGTGCCAAGCTGCTGGATCGTCAGCGACGCGACGCAGTTGCCCATGACGGCAGCCTCCTGCAAGGTAGCTCCCGCGCAGAGGGCACTGACGATACCGGCCGTGGTGCTGTCACCGGCGCCGACGATGTCGATGGGACCGGAGACCGGGATGCCTGGGATGTGTGTGGAGCGCCCTGCCTCGAAGACTACAATCCCCTCCGCGCCGGCGGTCACGAAGGCTGGTCGATTGTTGCGGGCGACGATCTGAGCGCCGAACCTGGCCGCGTCTGCGGCGGTCAGGGCTTCCTCTTCCCCCTCGTAACCACAGGACCGCGCAGCCTCCAGCTTGTTGGGCTTGATGATGACGTCGCGGAAGCGGGAGATGCAGGCCCGTGAGTCCGCGAAGAAGACGACCTGCGGGTGACTGCGCGCCAGGGCGGACAGCTCTGCGCGAACTGTGTCGGTGACTACGCCCAGCTCAGGCTCGGCAATCTGGTCGGCGATGACGACTGCCTGCACCTGCGGCAGCAGGTCGCCAAGCTCCTGCAGCAGCCTCTCCTGCAGGCTCGCAGCGAGTGGCTCGCGGTTCTTGATGTCCAGGCGGTTCAACTCGCGCTCGACGCCGGCGGCGTTTCGCAGCATTGGCTTAATGTAGGTCGGGGTCGCCACGTCCGCACAGGTCAGCAGATGGGTACTGTCAGCACCGGTGCGGTCGAGGCCCTGGCGCAACTCGTACCCTTCGCCATCTTCGCCGGTGAAGCCGACGGCGTAGACTTTCCCCACCTCCAGGGCGGTCAGGTTGTTGGTCACAGTCCCTGCGGCACCGGGGCTGCAGCGACGGCCGACGACCTGGTAAGCGTCCAGCCCGGTCTCCAGGGACACCTCGGTGAGCGCCTCCTCCAGCGTCAGGTACTTATCCAGGAAGAAGTCACCGAAGACAGCGACGGAAGCACTGCGGAAGCCGGTCAGGAGCTCTTGGAGGTGGTTCAAATCCATGGTATCTGGTCCCATGAGGCCTCACGTCGGCAGTCAAGGACCGACCGGACAGGAGGCGGCTGTGAGCTGTGAGCTTCAGGGCCACGTGGCTCAGAAGTGCACGCGGCCGATCTTCAGGCGACCGCTGCGCTGCATCCCGGCCATCAGCACGGCGGCGGCGATGGAGTAGAGCTTGGACTCGGCGCTGTCGGCCCGCGAGGTCAGCACCACCGGAGCGGCTGCGCCGACAAGCACGCCTGCAGTGCGGCCGCCTGCGAGGAAGGCGAAGGTCTTGGAGAGGATGTTGCCGGACTCGATGTCGGGCGTCAGCAGGACATCACAGTCGCCGGCGACCTCTCCCGGAATCCGCTTGATGACCGCAGCCTCCTTCGAGACCGCGTTGTCCAGGGCCAGAGGACCGTCGACCTGGCAAGTCGGGAACTGGTTGCGGTGGGACATGGCATGAAGAGCGGCGGCATCCAGCGTTGCCTGCATCTTTGGGTTGATCTGCTCGGTGGCCGCCAGCACGCCGATCTTGGGCCGGTCGATCCCCAAGACGTTTGCAAGGTACACGGCGTTGAGGATGATCTCGGCCTTGCCCTCCAGGTCGGGGGCGATATTCATGGCCCCGTCGGTGACCAGGGTGAGCTTGCCTCGCGCCGTGGTCTCCAGGATGAAGACGTGGGACATGATGCTCTCAGTGCGCAGGCCGGTCTCCTTGTCGAGGATTGACCGGAGGAAGTCGTCGGTATGGATCAGGCCCTTCATCAGAAGGTGGGCCGACCCGGAGCGCACCAACTCGCAAGCCATCCGAGCCGCCTTCAGGTCATCAGGCTCGTGGAGGATCTGCAGGCCGACGGGATCGAGACCGACCTCGGCGGCCAGGCTCTCGATCTGCGGCCGGTCACCAACCAGGACCGCGTCGGCGATATCCTGAGTGCGGGCATCGCGGACCGCCTCCAGCAGGTTGCCTTCCTGGGCGACTGCCACGGCTACGGTCTGGCGCGGCACGTCACGGACGGCATCGAGGATCCCCTGGAAGTTGGTGATCATGGTGGCCTCCGGGCGGTAGAGTGAGTGGCGCGTTGCCGGCCAGGCGTGACTTAGCCCTGACGGCGGGCTCGCAGTTGTCCGCAGGCTGCGTCGATCTCAACGCCCTTGCTGTGGCGCAAGCTGACGTTAAGACCGAACTGACGGCAGTGATGGATGAAGGCGTTGATCCGCTCCTTGCTCGGGGCCCGCAGGTTCGCGTGACTCACCGGGTTGAGGGGGATCACGTTGACATGGTGAGGCTGGTGACGCAGGAGCTTCCCCAGCTCTCGCGTGTGGTCAAGGAGGTCGTTGACGCCCTCGATGATCACGTAGGCGAAGGTCACCGGTTGGCCGCCAGTGGCTTCGCTGTACTCCTTGCAGGCGGCGACGACCTCGGAAAGGGGCCACTTGGACGCGCCGGGCATGAGCCGCTGCCGGACCTCATCGTTGGAGGCATTCAGCGAAATGGTCAACTCGGTGCGCAGCCCCTCCTGGGTGTAGCGCCGGATCATCGGCACGACGCCCGAAGTAGAGACCGTGATCCGTGAGGGTGACATCCCGAAGGCGCGCTTGTCCGTGAGCATGCGCACAGCCGCCACAGTCCCCGGGTAGTTGTGGAAGGGCTCGCCCATGCCCATGAAGACCACGTTCGAGACCGGGTAGAAGGGCTCGTCGGCGGTCGCAGGCTCCTCACCGGTGAGGCCCTTGGCGCGCAGGCTGATGAGCTGGAGGAGGATTTCCCCCACGGACAGGTTGCGCTCGCACTGCTGCTGACCGGTGGCGCAGAAGGTGCAGCGGACGTTGCAGCCGATCTGGGTCGAGAGGCAGGCGGTGTAGGTGTTGCCCATGCGGATCCGCACGCACTCCACCGAACCGCCCTTCTCATGGGGCAGGTTCAGCAGGAGTTTGGTGGCCTCAGCACCGGCAGAGACAGCCGCAGGCTGCAAGGGTCCCACGCGGAAGGTCTCGGCGAGGTCGAGGCGTAGCTCCTTGCTGAGGTTCGTCATGTCCTCGAAGGAGGCGGCGTTGTGCCGGTACGCCCACTCGAAGACCTGGCGGGCATGGAAGGGCTTTTCGCCGTGCTTGTTCATCCAGGCGGCGAACTCATCGAAGGTCAGGTTATACAGGAGCCGTTCGGGCAAGAGCAGTCACATCATTTCGTGGAAGAGGGATACGCGAAGGCCAGATCTGGACCCGCCTGAGGCGGCGTGTTGACGCTAAGCGTGTGCAGCAGGTATCTTGACAGACGGGGTAGAATAAGTCAATTCTCGCTGGTTCCTATTGGCCGGCAAGGTGGGCCGGTTGCGGAAGGGAGAGCCGCGACCGCGCTGGAGAGCAGGGCCACGTCAAGAGGCAGACGCAGCCCAAGAGTTGCGCGGCTGCCGAAAGGGGAGACGTACCTGTGAGCGAACGACGAATCGACCTGCCGATATCCGAGATCCCTGACAAGTGGTACAACGTCGCCGCAGACTTGCCGACGCCGCTGCAGCCGCCGCGGAACCCGGTGACAGGTCAGCCCTTGACCGCAGCGGACATGGCGCCGCTGTTCCCCATGGCGCTGCTGGCACAGGAGATGAGCGCGGAGCGCTGGCACGAGATTCCGGACGAGGTCCGCGAGGTCTACAAGATTTGGCGGCCGACGCCCGTGTTCCGCGCCTACGCCCTCGAAAAGGCCCTGGACACCCCGGCGCACATCTACTACAAGAACGAGGGTGTAAGTCCGGCGGGGAGCCACAAGCCCAATACCGCCGTGGCGCAGGCGTACTACAACAAGGCAGAAGGCATCAACCGTCTGACGACTGAGACCGGCGCGGGGCAGTGGGGCGCATCGCTGGCGATGGCCTGCAGCATGTTCGACATGGAATGCATCGTGTACATGGTCAGGGTCAGCTACGAGCAGAAGCCCTACCGCCGGCTGCAGATGAAGACCTGGGGAGCAACCTGCTACTCCAGCCCGAGCGAACAGACCGAGTTCGGCCGCAAGATCCGTGCCGAGATGCCGGACACACCCGGCTCGCTGGGGATGGCTATCTCTGAGGCCGTCGAGGACGCCGTCAAGCGTGACGACACGCACTACTCCCTCGGGAGCGTGCTGAACCACGTCATGCTGCATCAGACGGTCATCGGTCTTGAGGCCAAGAAGCAGATGGAGATCGCGGGCGAGTACCCGGATGTGGTCATCGCCTGCCACGGTGGCGGGTCCAACTTCGCCGGCATGTCCTTCCCCTTTGCCTACGACAAGCTGACCCAGGGCAAGCAGGTTCGGATCATCGCCGCAGAGCCAACAGCCTCGCCGACCCTGACCCGCGGCCCGCTTGCTTACGACTTCGGCGACACGGCCGGCATGACCCCGCTGCTGCGGATGTACACCCTGGGGCACAACTTCGTCCCGGCACCGGTTCACGCCGGTGGTCTGCGGTACCACGGCTCTTCGCCGCTGGTCTCGGCACTGCTCAAGGACAAGGTCATCGAGGCCCAGGCCTTCAACCAGTTGGAGTGCTACGAGGCCGCCGTGCAGTTCGCCCGCAGCGAGAGCTGGATTCCGGCGCCGGAGACCTCCCACGCAATCCGCTGCGCTATCAACCAGGCTCTCGAGGCGAAGGAGGCCGGGGAGAAGCGCGTCATCCTGCTCAACTGGAGCGGTCACGGCCTGCTGGACCTCCCGGGCTACGACGCCTACTTCGAGGGCAAGCTCACGGACCAGCCCATGGCCGACGCCGACCTGGAGAAGTCCCTGGCAGAGCTCCCGAAGCTGTAGCTTGCCGGACAGAACGCACCGACGCCCTTGCGGGCGAGAGGGTTCAGTTGCCTCTCGCCCGCTTTTCGTACCCGGACTACGCCGGAATTCAGCCAAGGGGCCGCGAGGCCCCGGGGCGGAACTGGGTTCTGCAGAACCCCTGCAAGGAGTGCCGAGCAGCATGTTCCAGCGGAGACTGCTGAAGGTCTGCGGGCTGACACGAGTGACGGACCTCCGGCTCGCCCAGCGCCTCGGGGTGGACTACCTGGGCGCCATCCTGGAGGTCGAGCGGTCGCCACGCAGCCTGTCGCGCGAGACGCTGCCAAAGCTCCTGCGTTGCGCTCCCCGGCAGGGAGTCGTGGTGACGGTCTCCGAGGACCTGAGCCTGCTGGAGCAGGTCGCAAGGACTGCGCAGGCTGCTGCCGTGCAACTCCATGGCGGGCAAAGCCCCGAGTTGGCACACAAGCTCGCACAGCGTCTCCCCTCCCCCACCGAGATCTGGGGCGTGCTGGCCATGCCTGCGGACAGCGATGAAGCCCGGCGGAGAATCGGCGAACTGGCCGCGGAAGCTGAGGAACTCGCGCAGGCCGGAGTGGCGAAGGTGATTCTCGACTCGAAGGTGAAGGGCATCAGCGGCGGCACTGGCGTCCCTATGAACTGGGAGCTTGCCGCGCAGGTCGTCACAAGCTGCCGGGTACCAGTCCTACTCGCGGGAGGCTTAACCCCGGCGAACGCCGCGGAAGCACTGTCCGTGAGCGCTGCTGCCGGCCTGGATGTCTCTTCCAGCGTGGAGGCGAGTCCGGGGGTCAAGTCGCCGCAGGCAGTGCGAGCACTGGCGTTGGCAGTGGCGAACTGGGAACCCGGCGAGGACTCGCCGCGAGAGATAAGCTGACCCCTGACCACAGGAGGCCGTCATGCGCACCGAGCCACAACCCGACTTCAAGCCCAGCTTCCATTGTCAGCATCCGGCCTTCTGGGCCGGTGACCTGACCACCATCTGCGCGCGCGTGAAGGCTTACCAGAAGGGCTCGGTGCGGCAGATCGCGACGTCACCCGGTGGCCGTCCGCTCTTCGTGGCGGAGTACAACGACAGAGAGCCCTTTGTCTCGAAGGCCAACTTCAACTCCGCGGTCGGCGCCCGCGACCTCACGGCCTATGCGGACAAGACGCACCGGACACGGCCGGTGGTCATGATCCTGGGGCCGGTGCACGGGGAGGAAACCACCGCCAGCACCGGCTGCGTGAACCTGCTGCAGGTGCTGGAGACAGGCAAGGATCTGAGGGGAAAGCTGTGGCCAGAGCTTACGGAGTTGGCGCAGTCGTGCCGACTACTGGTCATCCCGGTGGGCAACCCGGATGGGCTGGCGCGGTTCGGCCCGGGATGCGTCATGAACTGCGACTTCTATGAGTTCCGCTACTGGGCGCAGGGGAGTTACAAGGACGGCCGACTGTGCGACTGGCCGGAGTGCAAGGCCCAGCACCCGATGGTCGGCGACAACGTCGGCCATCGGGGCGCCTACTTCAACGACGCCGGAGTGAACCCGATGCACGACGAGTTCACCGCGCCGATGAGCACCGAGGCACCGGCGATCCTGAAGGTCGCCCGCGAGGAGGCGCCGGAGCTGATCCTTGGCCTGCACTCGCATGAAGCGGCGCCGGCGATACTGCAGCCGGCCTATGTTCCGCTGCACATCAAGAGGGAAGCGGCGGAGTTCGCCCGGCGAGTACAGGTGGCCTTCGAAGCGGCGGGGCTTCCAAACTCGCGCCCCTTCACGCCCAGAGCAGACGGCGAGAGCGGAGCCATCGAGCCCCTGAACCTGACCGGCGCACTCTATCATGTGAGCGGTGCACTCTCGATGACCTTCGAATCACCCTCAGGAATCGCCGGGAAACTCCAGGTCACCCACGAGGACATGCTGGACATCCAACTGACGCTGTACCAGGAAGCCCTCAAGTTCGCCCACGAACGGCTGAACGCCTGGCCTGCCGCCGCAGTCTAGGGCAGCAGGCCCGAACCGCTTGCCGCGGCAAGAGGCTCGCCTAGTCGGCGCGAGTGCCGATCTTGCGCGTGTAGGTGAAGCGGACCTCGGATTCCGTCTGTGGCTCGACGGTCAGTGTCCAGCGCGACTCATTGGCGGTCTTGGTGGTCGGTGCGAGCTTGCCGGCGATGACGGCCTTCCCCGGCGTCTTCTCGACCAACTCGACGGTTGCCGCGGTGTCCAGGTGGTTGCGGAACAGGGCCGAGGTCTCCTCGACGACGTCGTACCCCGACACGCGCCCCGTCTTGTCCATCTCAAGGCTGGTCTTGCTGCGCGAGAGCGTCTTGCGCTCGAAGACCAGGTTGCGCTCCACGCCCAGATCGAACTCGGTCACCTTGTCGCTCTGCTGTTCAAGATCGTCGGCACCGACCCAGGCCCGCACATCATCGCGGATCTGCTCGATCTCGACGTGACCCTTGGGGAGGATGCCGGCTCCCGGCAGGTTGCGCAGGTCCAGGAGCACGAGCCGGTGGACGTCCTGCTTGAAGGCATCCGTATCGGCCCGGTAGAGGGTGCTCGCGGGCAGGTCCTGAAGTCTCACGAACACGAAGCGACGCTGCCAACCCGGCAGGATCTCCGCTGAGTCGGCGATGGAGTAGGTGCCCTCGCGAGCGACATCGGCGTCCTGGCTCAGCGCCACCGTGGGCGCTACACACAGGTCAAGGGAGGCGTTGCGCAGGGCCAGCTTGCTGTCGTTGGTCAGGTGGATCCGACCGGTGAGCGAAGCCGTCTTTCCGTCCGCGCTGAGCGTGAGGCGGTAGGTGGGCGTCCAGGTCAGGCCCTTGAGGAAGTAGGAGATGGTGAAGTCGCGGGCACCCGCGGTCGGGCAGTCCACGGGCCAAGCGTAGGTGTTCGTCTCGCCCACCGGCTGCCGGACCCCGCCGATCTTGGCCTCCGCCGGACCACGCAGGTCCAGCGAGGCTGCGTCGATCTGCTCGTCAGTCCAGCGGAACCGCACCTCGCTCCTACCGGCAGGAAGGAGCACCGAGCAGCTCTCGCGCACCAGCGCACGATCGGAACCTGCTGACAAGGTTACGTGCAGCGCCTGTGCCGAGGAGATCAGCGACAGGGGTACGGGGTTGTCGGCGGAGCACAGGCAGACGACGCCCAGGGTCAGCAGGACCGGCAGCAAGAGACGGACACGCTTCATGGTCGGAAGTCCTTTCCGCAAGGCGAGTGCCGGTGGGAGCGCAGCAAGCTTCCGCAGGTGCGCTCCCGGAGAGTCACTACTTGGCGGGAACGAACACGCAGCGGAAGCCGCCGTGCTTGTAGCCGGCGAAGGGCAGGTAGTAGCTACGCACGGAGGTCAGACACAGGTTGCCGAAGTTCAGCCAGCCGCCACCACGAACCACGTGATAGGTGCCCTTAGGCTGTCCCGCAGGGTCGTTGGCCGGGCACTTGCCGTAGTACTTCGCGTCGTACCAGTCAGAGCACCATTCCCAGACATTGCCTGCCATGTCCAGCGCACCACACCAGCTTGCGCCGGTCGGGAAGCTACCCACGGGATAGGTCGCGCCGTTCGGACCGACGTTCTGCTTGGAGCAGAACTTGCTCGGGTCGTAGTCGTTGCCCCAGGGGTACTTGCGATTCTCCGGACCCCGGGCGGCCCACTCCCACTGCGCCTCGGTGGGCAGTGACAGACCAAAGCGCTTGCAGTAGGCCATGGCGTCGTCCCAGTTCACATAGGCTACCGGGTGATCGTCGCCCTGATCGCTGCGCGCCGGGAAAGTGTATTTGGCTTGCTGACAGAAGGCCTTGTACTGAGCATTGGTGACTTCGCACTTACCCAGCCAGAATCCTCTGCTGATACTGACACAATGTGTCGGTCGGGCGTCGGGGTTGGCACCCTCCATGCCCATCTGGAACTGGCCGGCCGGCACCCAGACCAGGGTGGCCCCGTCCGGGCCAACGATCTCCTGACCGGCTGCCATGCCCGGTACGAGCCAGGGCTTCACCGGGGCTACCGGCGTCGTCGGCAAGGTGGTCTGGGTACCAGAAGTCGCCGGCATGGTGGTCGGGGTATCGGGCTCGGCCTGCACGAGGCCTACAGTCAGAAGCAGGGCGAGTGCGGAGAGCACCGTCGCGAGTCTGTGGAGGATAGGGTTCATCTTTCTGAGCTCCTTCGATGGAGGGAATTGTGCGGTACTACGATGAGTAGGAAGTCCACTCACAAGTGAAGCGTCGGAGGACGCTTCTGGTCGCATCACTTCGGCTCCCGGTTTTCGAAGGTCTGCTAGTCGAGCGAAGCATGGACTTGGAAGGTCGCGGCCTCGGAGATTCCAACAGCCCCCAGCACCGTCACGCGCGCGTTGTACTCTCCCTGGGGCAAGGGGTCTTCGTCGGGCTCCGGATTCCAGGTGAACTCAAGGGCCTGTCCGGGCCCCAGGGTGGCTTGCTGCAAGGCCAGGTGTCGGAAGCCCTGCACAAGAGTGCACACAACTTGTACAGTCACAGGGCTACGCGTGTCAAGGTTGCGCACTTTGGCCTTCACCTGGTAGGACTCGTCCGTGGCGATTGACTTGGCGCTGACCGAAGTGATGCGGACCGGCGCCGATGGTGGGCGTGCTACCAGGAACTCGACGGGACACTGAAGGACTTCGCCGTCGCCCCAGGCCTGAGCAAGTCCTTTGTACCGACCCGAAGGAAGGGGGCCCCCGGGTAGCCAACGGATCGTTCGCAGAGCGGACTTGCCTGGATCCAGAGGGAGGGGCTCTTCAGGTGTGGTCACTTCACCCGTCGGTCCCACAAGGTTGGACAGAACCGAGGCCGGTTTGTCGCACAGGTTCGCGACCTCCAGCGTCACGTTTACAGGGAGATCGCCCTCAACGCACTGCACCTGCGGCTTCGGTCGCAAGGCCAGCATCCCGTCGGCGGATGCCCAGCAACTGCCCGGCAGGGCATCGGCCTCGAAGTCATACTCCGCCGCCGTCGCCATCACATTGAGCACCTGGAACCGTGGCAGCGGCGTGCCCCAGGTGGCAGCAGGATACGGGAAGTAGGCAACACCCGTGGTAAGCGTCGGCCGGGAGAGAGCGTCACTATCCAGCCCGAGCCATCTGCCTGTGACTCTCGCCTGGCGCACCGGGCTCCCCACGCTGTCGACGACCTTCACCGTGGCGCAAAGCACTGGCGTTCGAAGTGCCGTCCGGGGAGGATCCACCGGGGTGCCGTCCACCGCGGAGATCACGGGCAAGGACTGGCTCGTGCTCTCGACCTTCACCTCGGCCACGTGAATCAGACGTACGCCGTCCGGTTTTGTGCGACGAACCCGCTCCAAAGTGAGTCGCCGATCCGGCTGCCAGTCCTGGTCGAAGTACCCGCCCTCGACGAAGTAGCCCGCCTCATAGCAGGTGACCGGCGGCTTGTTGTTGACGTTCATAACGTGCGGCAAGTCGGCCTGCGAGGTGTTGAGGACCAGGTAGTCGGGATAGCCCCAGCACAGCTTCTCCAGGTCGTACTCGAGTCCGCGCAACTCGGTGCCGTCCGCCTTGCTCGCGTAGCGGCCCGTGCAGACTACGAGGTAGCTGCGGCCTTCGGTCAGCGGGTTCGGGTAGACGACGAAGGCTCCGAACTTTCGCCCCAGGTACTCGCGGTCGCCGGTAAGCGGATCGCGGACGACAATCCTATCGTTGTGGACCTCGACCGGCATGGGCCGACAGGCCTGGGCCTGGCTGAGGAGCCGACTCGTTTCGAGCGAGCCAAAGACCACCAGGGTCGTGCGCTCCAGGTCAGCCTCGGAGAGGTCTTCCTCAGGCACTGGCTCGATGCCCGGGCCGTGGACCATGAAGTCGTTCCAGCCCTTGGCGAAGGCCGTGGCCTCCTCCCGATGCCGGCGCTGATCCTCCTCAGGCCCGATGGTTCCGTAGCAGACCCGGAAAGCTGTCAGAAAGGCGTGCCCAAGCGGACCGCACAGGTCAGGCGTCTTGACCAGGTTCGCCGAGGAGTGCCCGGCTGCTGACGCAGGGACGTCCTCGACGGGCTCCCAGCCCATGATTCTGCCGTCCACGTCGCGCATACTTCCGAAGGACAGGTTGCGGGCTGGACCCAGGTAGGAGGGAATGCCGTCGACGTAGACCTGTACCTGCGGCGCCTCGGCCGCGGGACTCAGCGGCAGGTAGAGCGTAAAGGTGTCGAGGTTGTCGGTGATGACTTCCACGGTCGGCGTTCCCTGCGTCCTTTCCGGACAGGCAGCCTCCAGCAGCGCTCTCTCGCCCTGGAAGTGGAAGCGGTCGATGCGTCCCCAGTACATCTCGCCGAACTCCAGGAGCGGTGTGACGATGCGGAAGCTCCGCTGCTGCGGCTGAGCCGCCCGGGTGAGGAAGTAGTTGTAGATCCAGGGGAGGTCATAGCCGCCGCCATGGCCCTTGCCGGCGTTGAAGGTCATACCCGAGTCGTAGGTGTGCCGCTGTGCCCCCTTGAGGTCGAGGAAGCGGGCGTACAGGTTGGACTCCTGCCACGGATACACCACGTTGTCCAGGGCATCGGCGATGATGTAGACGTCGCCCCAGAGTGCGCGGTCGGCCCAGTACAGCGGCGAAGCGGCCTCCAGGAGCGGGCGACGGAACTCCTCGATGTCGTCGGGCTGGTCCTTGCGGGAGTAGTAGTGCCAGTGCCACTCGCGGAAGTCGGTCCAGCCATCGACACCCACAGCTGCAGCAATCCGCTCCGGGTGCGCTATGCCCTGACGATAGGCTCCGGTGCCACCCATTGACCCGCCGGTGATGTACACCCGCTGACGGTCGATGCCGAAGCGCTGATCGAGGTCGTCGATGACCTCCTTGGTCGCGATATCGCCAATGCCCCAGTAGAACTGCGGCCCGCGGGCATTCAGCTGCACGAGAAGCCAGCCCTTGGTATCGGCCCAGTCCTTCTGCCAGTCGGAGAAGTTGGCATTCACTGACCAGCCGTAGCCGTGGGCATGGAGGACAACCGGGTACCCACCACGGGGCCTTTGCTTCCCGGGGACGTAGACACCATAGCTCTGGTCGGTACTGTCGATGGGAGAGCGATAGGTCTCAAGCTGGGCATAGCCGGTGATCGGCGTCGTGTCGCCGGCGTCGTCCAGCGTCACCCGCGTGGGGCCGATCGTGAGAGCAGGAGGGTCAGCGGGCTGTCCGCAGCAGACCCCTGCCGAGGCTAGCAGCAGGGAGAGGAGGACAGACCAGCGTCGGCGAGTTGCCATGCGCAGGCTCCCGGGCAGTGGGTATCGGGCCCCAAGGGTTGCGTCAGAAGATTGCTGCGACCGGCTTGCGGACCAGACCCCTCAGCCAGGCTCAGGAGGGAGGCTGGCCGAAAACGAGAAGCGCGTTGGAGACGGGGCGCTCAGAGCCGTCAGCGGGACTGTTCAGCACCCGATCTCCGGAGACGACGGTGGTCGACCCGCCGCCGTCAAGAGCCATGGCGTCGCGGCATCCGAGTTTGAGCATGATCTGCCCCATCTCGGTGCAGGAGACGCCCCTGGCTTCTTCGGCCTCCGCAGCGGCGACAATGATGTTACCCGTGGCATCAATGCCGACAGCCGGCCGGGAACTGATACGGGTGACGTCGCCGCGGAAGGACTCCTCAGCCGACGTGACACACAACTGACCGTTCCTCACGAGCTGCGGGCCCGCACCGAGAGCATGCCGGACCTTCGGCCACTCGGGAAGCGTACCGAGGCTGATGGAGACGGACATTCCGGGACGGGCGGAACGAATCTTGTCGGCGGCGATTCCTGAGGCCGAGAGGACATAGCCGTCGGCCGGGATCGCCATGTAGCTGCCGTCGAGGTCTACGCGGGTGATGCTGCCGCCCTGCGAGACGGCGAGGCGCACCTTCCCTGGAGCTGCAGGGACTTCCTGACCCCAGCGCCGCGTGTACAGGACGGTCCCGTTCGTGGCCTGGTGTCCGGTGTTGATCCCCTCGAGCGTGAGAGTCCCCAGGGCGCCCACTTGTACGTAACCGGAGAAGCGGACACGGCCCATGAGGGCCTGCCCGGACTCGGTGATCGCCAAAGCACACCGGCTCAGCATCGGGTGCTTGATCCACTCACCGTCGATCACGAGCCAGCCGAGGGCTGGGCCGGGCCAGTCGAAGTAGCCGCCATTGACAGCGGCCGGTGCCTTCTCGCGACGAGCGATGGCACTGGTGCGCGAGCGCTGGCGGAGCGTCGAGGCGGCCAGGGCCGGGCGCAGAGACGTAGGCAAGGCCTTCAGCACATACACGCGAACCGGCCCGCGCTCTGTCGAGAAGTTGCGCACAGCCCACGGCGTGGCTGAAGCCAGGGTAGGTTCGGGCAGAGGCTGCACAGCCGGCGTCTGCGCCGCGACCGTCGGCGAGGGCGTGACCAGCGGCGCCGTACGTGGTATGTCCACCACCAGACGATAGGGCTCGCCGAGCGTGAAGAGACGTGGCTGGGTGTTCGCGGCGTAGCTGATCGTGAGACGTGTCCAGCCGGCGTCCGTGATTGAGGCCTTCACCCGCGGCTGCAGCGAGTCGGTGAAGGTGAAGAGCCGCAGGGCGCCCCAGTCTCGCGGCAGAGGCGAGGGTGGAGCGATGTCCACGGTCAACTCGCCGGCGGACCAGGCCGACCAGTAGACGGCCGAGGCCGAAAGGTCGACCACTAAGCGCAGATAGTCGTTGTAGCAACCTTCGCGGACCTCGTCCACAGCGCCGCCGAGGGGACGCAGGTCGTAGGTGTCGCCCGACTTGTCCCACAGCAAGGAGAAGCCCCGCGAGAGGATCTCCAGCGGAACAAAGAGGCGCCCGCCGATGACGCGCGGAGCCTGGATTGAGCGCGCGCTGAAGCTGCCCACCAGGAAGCTTGTCGAGTCACGGCGCACGGTCACGACTCGCCCGTAGGCGGAGAGGCACCAGGAGCTCGCGTCGGAGCCCGGATCGATGCGAAGACCCAGCCGGTCGGTGAGAAAGCTGGAGGGTAACAGGAGCTGCCCAGAGGACTCAACGGGTGCGGGGTCTGAGCTTGCGAGTCGACCGGCGACCCGCACAGTCACCGCAAAGGCCGACGGGGACAGTCCCAGAATCAGAAGCAGGATGGCAACGGATAGGGTTCGTTTGGCAATCATTAAGGTCACAGTCTACCGGTCCAGGCAAGAAGGTTGCTTGCGGGTGGTGCTCACGTGAATCGGAGGACCGCAAGCCTGGACCCTCGCGGCTACTTGACGACCAGGAGCCGCATCAAGTTCGTGGTTCCACGCTGGCCAACGGGTGTGCCGGCGGTGACGACAATCACATCCCCCGGCTGCGCCAGGCCCTCCTGGCACAGATGACGCTCGATGCCGTCAAACATCTCATCCGTATGTTGCACGGGAGCGATCAGGACCGGGTGTACGCCCCAGTAGAGGGTACACCGTCGCGCCGTCCGAGGCAAGGGTGTTGCGGCGATTATCGGAACGCGAGGGCGGCATTTCGACGCCAATCGGGCCGTACTGCCGGTCTGTGTGAAGGCGACGATGGCCACGGTTTTGAGGTCCTCGGCAATCCGTGCAGCGGCCCGGCTGAGAGCGTCATCAATGCTAAGGTAGTCCTCGCCCTCCATCCGGGTCTCCAGGTGCGGTCCGAGGAACAGCTCTTCCTCGGCAGCCTGAGCGATCCGGCGCATCATCTCCACGGACTCGACCGGGTACCGCCCCGCCGCCGTCTCACCGGAAAGCATCACGGCGTCGGTGCCGTCAAGGATCGCGTTCGCAACATCGGAAGCTTCCGCGCGCGTCGGCCGGGGATGCTCGCGCATCGAATCCAGCATCTGCGTCGCCGTGATGACCGGAATCCGTCGCGCGGCACACTCCCGAATGATCCGCTTCTGCAGGATCGGCACCCGGTCCGGCGATAGCTCCACGCCGAGGTCGCCCCGGGCGATCATGATGGCGTCGGCATGGTCGAGGATGCCGGGCAGGTCCTCGATGGCCTCCGGCTTCTCCAGCTTGGCGATGACCGGCGCGTCGCTGTCGAGGGCGGCGATGGCGTCCTTTGCCACAGCCACATCGACGGCGGAGCGCACGAAACTGAGCGCGATGTAGTCGACGCCGAGCTTAAGGGCAAACTCCAGGTCGGCGCGGTCCTTGGCTGTGAGGGCTGGTGCGGTGACCTTGACGCCCGGCAGGTTGATCCCCTTGTGCTCACCAAGTGGCCCGCCGGTGACGACCTCGCAGCGGACCTCGGGACAGGCAACCTCCACCACGCGCAGCTCCAGGAGGCCGTCATCCATGAGGATGCGGTCGCCGGGCTTAACGTCCTCCGGGAGTGCCCGGTAGGTCGTGCTGACGCGTTCGCAGGTCCCCTGGACTTCCTCGGTGGTGATGGTCAGCGAGTGACCGGCCACGAGATCAACGGGGCCACCGCCGACCAGGCAGCCGGTGCGGATCTTGGGGCCCTGGAGATCGGCGATCGTGCCCAGATAGCGTCCCGTCTGCTTCTCGAGGCGGCGAAGGCGCTCAAAGGTCTCGCGATGGGAGTCGTGGTCACCATGAGAGAAGTTCAGGCGGAAGACGTCTGCGCCGGCTGCGATCATGCCCAGGACGACGTCCTCCTCCGCAGAGGCCGGGCCAAGGGTGGCAATGATCTTGGTAGGGCTTTCCGTACTCAGGATCGGGGCTCGTTCGCGCATCAGACAACATCCTTGCTGTGGGTGCCGCCGGGGCTAGTGTCCCTCGGGCGTCAACAAGCGAAAGCCAGGGAGCGAGACACAAGGCGAGGCTCGCCCTCAGGGCCACAGACGGGGCCGGGTGGTCTTTGCCGGCCGTTCCTGCGAGACTTCCGCATTCCCCCGGGTTGTGTTATAATCTGCAGACGTTGCTTGGTCGTTTCGGCCGAGCGAGTTGTCGTGGTGCGTGCTGCGGTTTGGCCAGGGGCATGGTACAAGGGGCAGGGCGGAAAGTCAACGCGCCAGGAAGCCGGGAGGCATCATCGATGGCTGACGGTCTTGACCTTGAGGCACTGTGGCAACAGGTTAATGAGGCGATACGACGGGGCCCGATCAACCGTCCGTTCTGGGAGGCGGCCGCCGCCGCGAAACCGCTGGCACTGGAAGACGATACGCTCATCATCGGCTTCGAGCCGCGGGACATGCGCCACGCCAGCTACATTGAGACCCAGATCAACAAGACCCGCATTCTGGAGGTTCTCCAGGCGCGCACCGGTCGGCGTCTCGACATCAAGTGCATTGAGGGCGCGACCCCAGAGGCCTGGGAGAGCACTAAGCGACGCGAGGCCGAGAACGAAGACAAGCTGCGGGCCCAGGTAGAGCAGCTTCAGGCCCATCGCACGAGTATGTCCGCCTGGGCGGACCTCCACCAGCGTCTGGTCGTCCTCTTCTCCGCAACCGAGGCACGCCGGATGCCCGCCGTACTGGCGAACCTGCTGGTCAAGTCGCTCCCGATGCTGTACGAAGTCGACACCCAGGTCCGCACCAGTGACCCGGGCGGCGAAGCACTTCACAACCGCGAACTCAACCGCGTCTTCGACAAGGTCGGGACCTTCTGCGACCTGTCGTCCACCCAGGTGGCGCTGGAGTACATGCGGTACAAGGCGTCGCGACGCGCCCAGAAGCAGTGAGGTCCCCGGCGTCGGGGAGGTCCAGGTCGATGAGGCTCACGCAGTCTCCTCCATCGTCGACCGGCTTGACGCGACCCCTCGACCCGGAGGTAACGAACCCAGGGAAGTGATTGCGACCGGCCCACGGGCCGGTCGCTGTGCTTTGGCTGAAGGAACTTCCTGTCGCCGTGGAGCAAGTCATACCATGAAGTCCCACTTGTCCAGTCAGTCGATCGCCTACACCGGCCAGGAGTTGCGCTCCCACTGGGCCTTCGAGACCTTCGGGATCCTCGGCGATGCGATCGTGAGTTTCGCCGGGCCCTGTGAGGTGGCGCTGCAGCACATGGTAGACCTAGCCGACGTGGCCGCCTCCGAGTCGATCCGGGCGCGGCTGATGCAGCACTTCCTGGTCGAGTTCTTTGACACCGACCTGGAAAGGGCGGTACTGCGTCAGCGGCTTCTGGTGGCTCTGGCCGGCGAAGTTCTGCAGACTCACTTCCAGGTGGCCGACCTGCAGCGCAAGGGCGATGATCTGTTCGTCCGGGAGCGAAAGCTGTCGGTGTCCATCGCCACAGCTTCAGCCGTGTCGACACTGATCCACCTGGGCATCAACATCGACCCCACCGGCGCCCCGGTGGCGGCAATCGGTCTGGCTGAGCTGGGCGTTGACCCGTCGCAGTTCGCCCAGGAGCTGATGGCGGCCTACCTCGCGGAGCTGGACAGCGCTCGAGTCGCCCGCTGCAAGGTGAGGCCGGTACCATGAGTGCGGTCGCGCCGCTGGCCGAAGTCTTCACCTCCTTCCAGGGGGAGGGGCCACTGGTGGGAGTCAGGCAGTTGTTCGTGCGGGTACGAGGCTGCGACCTCACCTGCCGCTACTGCGACACAAGGGCCGCCAGGCAGCTTACGGGAGCCTGTCGTGTCGAGCAGCAGGCAGCCTCCGGGGACTGGCTGGAGCTACCTGGATCGTTGACGGCGGAAGAGGTGCTGTCGGCAGCAGGGCTCGACGTCACCGCGGAGTCGCCGACCCGTCCGCTTCCTCTCCACTCGATGGCGCTGACCGGTGGCGAGCCGCTCCTTTACCCTGACTTCGCCCTCTCCCTCGCCCAGGCAGCAAGGCGACTGGGACTTGGCGCCTATCTGGAGACTGCAGGCCACCGTCCCGAGGAGCTGGAGGCGGTGATCGGCGCCTTCGACTACGTTTCGATGGACTTCAAGCTGGCCTCGACCTTGCAGGTTCCCGTGCCGGCCGAGCGGTTCGTCCACAGCTACGAGGTTGCCCAGAAGACCCAGGTCTGGCTCAAGATGGTGGTGACGGGCGACACCTGCGCCTGCGAGGTCGCCGAGGCCTGTGCAGCGCTGGCCCAAGTCTCGCCACGGGGCCCGCTGATCCTGCAACCGGTGACGCCCCTGGACTGCGGTCTCCCGGCGCCGAACCCGGCGAAGCTACATGAGTTGTACGAAGCCGCCGCCTCCTTCCTGGAGGACGTACGTGTGATTCCTCAGTGTCACCGATTGCTGGGGATCCTCTAGAGCCGCTGCGCCGGAGTCTCACAAGACCAGGTGGGCTATGCAAGACCGTGTCGGGCTGACGACAACTGTCCCTGTGGAGGTGCTGCTGGCGGCCAAAGTGACGCCGGTCGACCTCAACAACCTGTTCATCAGCGACCTGCAGCGCGACGGTCTGGTGGCCCGTGCCGAGATGGACGGCTATCCACGGAATGTGTGCGGGTGGATCAAGGGGATCTACGCGACGGTGCTGGAGCGCGGCATCGACCGGGTGATTGCGGTCACCCAGGGCGACTGCAGCCAGACTCACGCGATGGTTGAGACCCTTCAGGCAGCGGGCGTCGAGGTCATCCCCTTCGCCTACCCCTATGACCGCGACCGCGAGTTGCTGCGCCACCAGATCCAGCGACTGGCCGAGCGTCTCGGCACAACCTGGGAGGCTGCGGAGCAGGCACGGGAGAGTCTCGTCCCCCTTCGTCGTCGACTGGCCGAGTTGGACCGGCTGACCTGGGAGGAGGAACTCGTCACCGGGGCTGAGAATCAGTACTACCTGGTGAGTGCGAGCGACTTTGCTTCAGACGTGGAGGGCTTTGCAGTACAGGTGGAGAAGACTATTGCACAGGCGCAGACGCGGCAGCCCTCACGGGGCCGGGTTCGCCTGGGTGTGATTGGCGTCCCGACCATCATCAGCGACCTGTACCCGGCGCTCGAGAAGCTCGGCGTGCAGGTAGTATTCAATGAGATCCCGCGGCAGTTCGCGATGCTTCCGTATCTGGGCTGCAAGCTGCTGGAGCAGTATGCACGGTATACCTATCCTTATGACGTCTTTGGGCGCATCACCGATGTACGTCAGGAGATCGAGCGGCGGCGCCTGGACGGGGTTGTCCATTACGTCCAGACTTTCTGCTTCCGCCAGATTCAGGACCTGCTGATCAAGCGCGAACTGCCGGTGCCGGTGCTGACGCTGGAGGGCGACAAGCCCGCAGTTTTGGACGCGCGGAATCGGCTGCGGATCGAGGCCTTCGTGGAGATGCTGGAGGCCCGACGGCGGAGAGGTTGAGGGATCAGGAAGAGCTCTTGTGCGTTCTGTTGTCGAGGAGTACGCACAAGGATGCACCCTTCCCCGGCACCGACCGGGGTGTCCGACAGATCAGTCCGGTTGCACAGCAAGGTAAGCCTGAACCATCTCTCCAAGCGAGGTGACCGACGTGAAACGAGCAGCGTGGGGAGCCAGAGCGGCAGTCGTGTGTCTGCTTCTGGCCCTGACTATCCCGGTACTGGCCCAGGAGGCGGGGAGCGACTTCGTCGGAACCGTAACACTGCGCAATGGTCAGTCCTTCTCCGGGGTCATCAAGCTTGCGGAGTTGGGCGTCGTGCTCGGCTCCGGTGTAGGCAACCTACTCCCCGGCTACGGCCAGATGAACCTTCAGGCCGGCGATCAGCAGGTCAGCATTCAGGCCCGCGACATCGCCAGCATTGAGGCAGACTGGGGCGACGGGGCCACCGGTTCCGATGCCCAGTGGAAGCTCAAGCAGGTCACCGTCCTGCGCAAGGATGGCACGAAGGTTACCGGTCAGCCGACCTGGCCCTTCCACTCCAGCACCCTCAGCATGGTCCTCGATAGTGGCGACGCGAAGCGCATCTGGGCCATCCCTCTCGAGCCCAAGAGCTTCTCCCCCGACAACCTGATCGCCACCATCACGATTGGCAAGGGAGCGGCACCAGTCGCACCGGCAGCACCTGCGGCACCCGCAGCTCCGGCGGAACCCGCGAAGCCAGCGGAACCTGCTGCTCCGGCGGCAACGACTCCGGCAGCGCCTGCGGCACCGGCAGCTCCAGTAGAACCCGCGAAGCCTGCAGAGCCCGCTGCGCCGGCGGCAACGACCCCGGCAGCACCCGCTGCACCGGCAGCTCCGGCAGAACCCGCGAAGCCTGCGGAGCCCGCTGCTCCGGCCGCCACGACCCCGGCAGCATCCGCGGCACCGGCAGCTCCGGCAGCTCCGGCAGAGCCCGCCAAGCCTGCGGAACCCGCTGCTCCGGCGGCAACGACTCCGGCAGCACCTGCGGCACCGGCAGCTCCAGCGGAACCGGCCAAGCCTGCAGAACCCGCCATCCCGCCGGTATCGGTCAAGAGCTCGCTGTCCTTCTCCAGCCTCACCGACGAGGCAGAGCAAAACCGCATCAAGGAGCTCGTGGCAGGCTATGCTCTGGACAAGGCTGTCGAGGTCACGAAGCAGGAGGACGGCGGCGTGGCGATGAGCTTCACTCTCGAGGACGTCTCGAAGTTCCCGGCGCTGGTCGAGGCCCTGCGGTACCGCGCCACCCCCGATGGCGGCAAGCAGTTGGTCTATGAGGAGCTCGGTCGCCAGGTCAGCGCAAGCTTCCGCACAGCGACCCTCAGCGGCGCAGTCAAGATGTCCATCACCTTCATGGTGACCCCGGGCGCCCAGTTGTTCGTCTCGCCGAAGGCGGGCGAAGAGCAGCAGGTAGCGCAGGACAAGATCGCCGCCGACGGCACGGTCGCCATGGATGTCCCGATCGTACGCGGCCAGGAATCCGTCTACGCGCGAACGGTGCTGGGCGAGGTCGAGAAGTGCATCAAGATCGACCTGTTCACCGGCGCAATCACAGAGGTTACCAAGGCCAACTACCAGGCCCAGAAGTAGCCTCTCTGACGAAAGTTGAGACAAGAGGGCCGGGCAGCACGTGCGTCTGCCCGGCCTTCTGTGTCTGGCGCATGCAGGCACTCCCCCGGCGTGCAGTCGCAGGACTGACGGCACGTACTCCCAACGCACCGCGATCCCGATTCCATGAAGACAGCAGCCTCCGCCTCTTCTGAGTCCTCCCGGGCCCTGACCGGCCGGGTCATCGTTCTCTTCGTCGTCCTCATGACCGTGATGGTCCTGTGGATCGAGACCTCGACCCTGGTCGTCGACAGCACCAGCTTCAACAGCCTCCAGCCCTCCATCAGCGCCGTGTTCATGCTCTTCGTGGTGGTAGCGGTTCTGAACCCGCTCCTGCGAGCGCTATGGCCCTCCGTGGCGCTGCGGGGACGGCAGTTGGTGATGCTGTACACCATGCTCATGGTGGGTTCGCCGATTGCCGACATCGGACTGGTCCACTTCCTGCTTCCCTCGATCTCCTCGTCGTACTACTTCCAGCGCCCGGAGAACAAGTGGGAGGATATGTTCGGGGAGTTCCGACCCGCGTGGGCAGCACCACAGGACGCAAAGGCCGTGCGCGAGTTCTGGGAATCAGGGGTGTCCGGGGTGCCCTGGGAGGTGTGGTGGCGTCCGCTGTCGCTGTGGCTGCTGTACAGTTTGAGCATGTTCGCGGTGATGGTGTGCCTGAACTTGATCATCCGCAAGCAGTGGGTGGACCGCGAACGCCTCACCTTTCCTCTGGTGTATCTACCACTGGAGATGGCCAAGGACGAAGAGGGTGAAGATGGGCGCTTGCGTCTCATCAACGGCTTCCTGCGCAACCCCTATACCTGGATTGGCGTGCTGATGGCAGCCATCCCCCACACCTTCCAGGGGTTGCATGTGTACAACCCGCAGATCCCCTTCATGGAGATCAAGTCCATCCCGATGAACAAGTACTTCCGGGAGCCGCCCTGGAACGCCATGGGGACTCTCACTCTCAACCTGTACCCGTGTCTGATCGGCTTCAGCTACCTGCTGACCACCGAGGTCGCCTTCTCCGTCTGGTTCTTCTACCTCTTCGGGAAGTTTGAGCGGGTGATTGGGCGAGCCCTTGGCTGGACCGGTGTCGGCCAGGCGGGGATGTCCATGTTCCCCTTCGAGGAGCAGCAGGGCATCGGCGCCTGGATCGTGCTGATCGTCTTCGGCCTGTGGATCAGTCGGCGCTACTACGCCGATGTGTTCCGAGCGGCCTTCGGCGGCACGGTCTCCTGGATGTCACGCGAGGATGCGGCTACCTATCGGTGGGCACTTCTCGGGGCCCTTGTCGGAATGGTCGCGATGCTGGTGTTCGCAGCCTACCTCGGCATGGGGCTCGTGGTGGGTGCAGTGTTCTTCATCCTCTACTTCGTCTTCGCAATGGCGCTGACCAGGATTCGCGCGGAGGCCGGTCTCGGATGTATCAGCGGCCCCTCGACGGTGCAAGAGTTCCTGGTGACGCTCGTCGGCACCAGCGGCTTCGGCCCGCGGAACCTGACTGCCCTGCAGCATTTTCACTGGCAGACGGTGGAGTTCCGAGGACCGGCAACACTCATGCCCTGCCAGCTTGAGGGGCTGAAACTTGCCGGGGAGAGCAAGATCAGCACACGTGAGACGGTGGCCGGAATGGGCATGGCCATCCTGTATACGGCGATCCTCGCAACCTACGTAATGATGACCGTGGTCTACCAGCACGGCGGCATCTCGATGAACAACTGGCGGTTCATGGATGTGCCGGTGACGCCCTACAAGCGCCTGGCTTCCTGGCTGACGACGCCCCAGCCGACCAATTGGCTGTCCCTGGGCTTCACGCTGCTCGGCGGCGCCTTCATGGCCTTCCTCACCTACATGCGCATCAGCCAGGTCTGGTGGCCCTTCCACCCCATCGGTTTTGCGGTGACCATGAGCAAGCGGACCGTCCATTGGACGTGGTTCCCGGCTTTCCTCGCCTGGCTGCTCAAGACCAACATCCTGCGCTACGGTGGCTACAAGCTCTACCGCAAGCTGCTGCCGCTGTTCCTCGGCCTCGTGCTGGGCGACTTCTTCATCGGCGGCGTCTTCGGTATCGCCGGGGCACTCATCCCACGACCCGGGTACTGCGTGTTCCCGTAGCCGGCGAAGCGGCGCGTGAAGGAAGACAGGTGGATCTGCTATGAGAATCGGAATCATCGGCGGAACGGGCGTGTACCAACTCGGGGACTCGGCGGTCGCTCCGGTCGCCGTCGAGACACCCTACGGTACAGCCCTTTTGGCACGAGTATCCCTGGGAGATCGGGAGCTTCTCTTCGTGCCGCGCCACGGTTCTCACCACCAGATTCCGCCTCATCGCGTGAACTACCGGGCTAACGTTATGGCGCTGAAGCAGGAGGGCTGCCGCTGCGTCCTTGCCACCAATGCGGTTGGCTCGATTCGCCGCGACCTCCCTCCGGGCCATCTTGTCCTTCCCGACCAGTTCCTCGATTTCACCCGGGCGCGCCCGCTCACGTTCTATGATGGTGAGGACAGCGGAGTGCGCCATGTGGATGTGACCGAGCCCTATTGCCCGGTCCTGCGCGACAAGACCGTGCAGGTCGTGACAGGCAAGGGCGAGCCCATCGAGAACGGGGCTGTCTATGTCTGCACCGAGGGGCCACGCTTCGAAACACCGGCCGAGATCCGCATGTTCAAGCAACTCGGAGGCGATCTCGTCGGGATGACCGGCGTTCCGGAGGTCGTGCTGGCTCGGGAGGCAGGCCTGTGCTACGCCACGATCTGCGTGGTCACAAACTACGCAGCGGGCATCGCAGACCAGCCGCTCACCGGCGGCGAAGTCGGCGAGTTGATGAGCCGACGTCTGCCCTTCCTGCGTGAGGTCCTCGTCGAGGTCGCACGGACGCTTGAGGAGGACTGGGAGTGCTCCTGCCCCTGACCTGCTGTCACTCGGCCCGTAGCCCAAAGGGAGACCGACGGATCCCGTGAGAACACCGCACGACTACCAGGCCTACCTGTTTGACCTCGACGGCACGATCTACCTCGGACCGGAACTGATCCCCGGGGCAGAGGCGGCTGTCGCTTCCCTGCGTGCAGCCGGGCGCAAGGTCATGTTCCTGTCCAACAAGCCCATCGCCACCCGGCGCTCCTATGCGGCGAAGCTGTCTGCGCTCGGAATTGCAGCAAGCGAGGACGAGGTGCTGAACTCCTCCGGTGCGATGGCCCACTACCTGGCGCAGGAGATGCCTGGTGCACGCGCCTACGTCATTGCCGAGGCCCCGGTGATTGAGGACCTGACGGCAGTCGGAATCCGACTGGTGAACGAGCCCGAGGAGGCCGAGGTCGTCGTGCTCTCCTGGGACCGCGACTTCACCTACCGCAAGCTCGACATAGCACTCCATGCGCTACGGAAGGGTGCGCGACTGCTGGCGACGAACCCCGATGTTGCCTGCCCGATGAAGGGTGGCGACTTCGTTCCCGACTGCGGGTCGATCGCTGCAGCGGTCGAGGCCTGCAGTGGCAGGAAGGTCGAGCTGTACTCCGGCAAGCCCTCACCTGTCATGGCCCGGCTGGCTCTGGACCGACTCGGCGTCCCTGCGGCGGAATGCCTCATGGTTGGCGATCGCCTGGAGACGGACATCGCCTTCGGACGGAACAATGGCATGGGGTCGGCCCTGGTCCTGACGGGGGCAGGTAGTCGCAGCAATCTCGGTGAATCAGCCCTGCAGCCGGATTTCGTGCTCGAGAGTGTGGGCGAGCTTACGCTCCCCTGATAGTCCGTTTCCTCTGAGGAGGCAAATTCCCATGCGAGGATTCATCATCGCACTTGCGCTGGCGCTGGCATCTGTTTGCGCCTGGGCGGCGCCGGCAGACACGGCTGTCGTCGGCATCGGCAGCGACACGCTGTTCACCGTGGCTTCGGGTGGCGGCATGACCGCGGCCGAACGTCAGCAGGTCGTTGCCCACCGTCTGGTCGAAGTGCTCAGCATTCTGCGGGCGGGGCAGGACCCCAAAGTGGAGATCAGGACCGAAGCAGGGGCACCCGTCCTCTATGCCGCCGGTCTGCGCCTGATATGTGTCACCCAACAGGACGCCAAGCTCCACCGTAGCACGATGGAGGGTATCGCCTTGGTGTGGTCGAAACACGCGGACATGCTGCTGCGGAAGGTCGCACCGGTCCAACAGCCGACTGTGGCCCCGCACTAGCTGCTTCCAGAGTCCTTGCGACACGCTGTTGTGTCGCCAGCGCTGAGTCCAGGAGAGTCCTGCCATGCTGATCGATTTCCATGTCCATCTCGCTGATACCGTGCCAGTGGGGTCGCTGAGGCGTCTGGAGATCTCGGTACACCAACTCATCGACCGCATGAACCGCGAGGGCATCGACAAAACGGTGCTGCTGCCGCTGGAGAGCCCGGAGGCCATCTCGGGGTACTACCTCACCCGCGATGCACTCAAGGACTGGGCCACGTACCCCGAGCGGCTCATCCCCTTCGTCAGCATCGACCCGCGGATGCCGAACATGTCGGCCCTGGTGAAGCTGTACGAGTCCCGGGGCTGCGTCGGCTTCGGAGAGCTCAAGAACGGTCTGGCCTTCGATGATCCGCTGAACAAGGCCATCTACCGCGAGTGCGACGAGCGTGGTTGGGCACTGGTGTTCCACAGCGACCCAACGCTCTGCTGGGACGAGGTCGGCCTGCCCCGACTCGAGGCCTGCCTCAAGGAGTTCCCGAACTGCAAGTTCGTGGCGCACGGTCCCGGCTGGTGGGCGGCCTTGTCCGGCGACGATGAGCGCAAGGGCGGCTACCCCAAGGGACCGATCGCTCCTGGTGGCGCCGCGGACCGACTGCTGGGCGAGTACCCGAATCTCTACGCCGACCTCTCGGCGGGCTCGGGCTACAACGGTCTCACTCGCGACCTGGACTTCACCCGCAAGTTCATCGACAACCACTGGCAGAAGCTACTGTTCGCCACAGACCTCATGTTCTGCGGGCAGCACCTGCCGCAAGTGCACTGGATCAACGAAGAGATCGAGCTGACGCCCGAGCAGTTCGACGCCATCAGCGGCAGCAACGCTCTGCGGGTCATTGGTATGGAAGCCTAGCACCCGCCGCCAAGGGCGCACGAAGACTTCCGCAAGCGACTGACCAGGGGGGCGAGACATGCTGATCGACTTCCACGTTCATCTCGGCGACACGGTCCCTCACGCCCTCAGCGGACGACGTGAGATGTCGGTGCACCAGTGGATTGACCGCATGGACCGCGAGGGCATCGACAAGGCTGTCCTGCTTCCCCTGGAAAGCCCGGAGGTCTGTCCGGGTTACTGGCTCACTCGTGAGGCGCTGGCGGCCTACGAGATGTACCCCGAGCGCCTGATTCCCTTCGTGAACATCGACCCGCGGATGCCCCAGATGCCGGAGCTGATCCGCCTCTATGAGAGCCGCGGCTGCTGCGGCTTCGGCGAGATGTACAACGGGCTGGCCTTCGACGATCCGCTCAACCGGGCGATCTATGCCGAGTGTGCCGACCGCGGCTGGGCGATGGTCTTTGACATGGGGCCGACCTACCTGTGGGACGAAGTCGGTCTGCCCCGGCTGGAGAGGTGCCTGAAGGAGTTCCCCGACTGCACCTTCGTCGGCCATGGCCCGGGCTTCTGGACGGCCATCTCGGGCGATGACAACCGCAAGGGTGGCTATCCGCCCGGCCCGATCACACCAGGCGGGGCTGTCGACCGGCTCATGATGCAGTATCCCAACATGTGGGCGGATATCTCAGCGGGATCGGGGTACAATGCCCTTACGAGGGACAAGGGCTACACACCGGGGTTCCTGGAGCGGCACTGGCAGAAGCTGCTTTTCGCGACGGATTTCATGTACGCCGGCCACCCCTTGCCACAGGTCGAGTGGCTGCGTCACGATGCACCGCTGGAGGAGAGTCAACGAGAAGCCATCGCCAGTGGGAACGCGATGAGGCTGCTGCGGCTGGAGTCAGTGGCTTGGTAGACGGTCTGCATCCCTTGAACTCAAGGGCTGGGATCGACAGATTCTGTTGACAAAGGCCAGAGGCGTTGCTATACTCGCGGTGACTTCAGCGGATCCCCCAGCGTTCCTACGCACTTCCCAGGATGTCGTTAGCCCTGATTCATTCCGAGGACACGAACCTCCCGAGCGCCGTCGCGCGCTCTTGTGAGACTTCAGGCATGCTCCGGCCTACACGCGGATTGCCCTCGCTAACCGGTGGTTCCGGATAGGGAGGCTTGGCCCTTTGGCAACGGAGGGCGCGTCGAGCTGGGCCCGCTCCCCGGTATGAGGCGGCGGACAGGAACCTATACCCCAATTCACCCGTAACAATGAACCCTCTTTGGGACAGGAATGAGCGTCAGTGACACAACGCCACGGGCATCGCGGCGAGCGCGTTCTCGTGCTCGACTTCGGCGCGCAGTATGTGCAATTGATCGTGCGCAAAGTTCGGGCTCAGAAGGTGTACGCCGAGGTCATCCCCTTCAACACTCCCACTGCCGAGATTCTCGCTCAGCAGCCAAAGGGCATCATTCTGTCGGGCGGCCCTGCCAGTGTCTACGAGGCAGGCGCACCGACCCTTGATCCCAAGCTGCTGGAGGCCGGTATCCCGGTGTTGGGGCTGTGCTACGGTCAGCAACTAATGGCACACCTGTTGGGGGGCACGGTCTCGCCTGGTGGCAGCCGGCGTGAATACGGCCGGCAGACGGCCCAGGTTCGGCAGGAGGACCTGCTGCTCAAAGGCTGCGGGCCCGAGATGCAGGTCTGGATGAGCCACGGCGACAAGGTCACGCAGACCCCGCCTGGGTTCGAAGTTCTTGCTTCCACGGAGCATTCGCCGGTCGCCGCGATGGCCGATCCCAAGCGCCACCTCTACGGCGTTCAGTTCCACCCCGAGGTCCAGCACACGCCCATGGGCGAGAAGCTGCTGGCCAACTTCCTGCTGGAGGTCTGCGGCTGCACGCAGGACTGGCAGACTGAGAACTTCATCGAGGAATCCGTCGCGTGGCTGCGGGAGACCGTCGGCCCGGACCGGGTTCTGTGCGCTCTCTCCGGCGGCGTCGACTCCTCGGTCTGTGCGGCTCTGCTCGACCGGGCCGTCGGCGACCACCTGCTGTGCATGTTCATCGACCACGGCCTGATGCGCAAGAACGAGCCGGAGGGCGTGCGCGAGCACTTCGGGAAGCTGCTGGGCGACCGCTTCGTTGGCATCGACGCCCGCGAACGTTTTCTGAAGCGGCTTGAGGGCGTCGAGGACCCGGAGCAGAAGCGCAAGATCATCGGCGAGACCTTCATCCGCACCTTCGAGGAGGAGAGCGCCAAGCTCGGCGACTTCAAGTACATCGCCCACGGCACGCTCTATCCTGACGTGATCGAGAGCGGCGGCGGCGCCACGGCCACCATCAAGACTCATCACAACGTCGGCGGCCTGCCCAAGGACATGAAGCACACGAATCTGGAGCCCCTCCGCTGGCTGTTCAAGGACGAGGGACGCGAGATTGGGTTGCGCCTCGGGCTCCCTGAGGAGATCGTGTGGCGTCAGCCCTTCCCCGGCCCGGGACTTGCAGTGCGGATTGTTGGCGCTATAACCCCGGAGCGGATAGAGATCGTCCGAGAGGCGGATGCGGTGGTTCGCGAGGAGCTGAAGGCAGCCGGCCTCGACCGTCAGATCGCCCAGAGCTTCGCAGTGTTCACCTCGATGCATACCGTCGGGGTCATGGGAGACGGCCGCACCTACGGCCATCCAGTTGTCGTTCGCGCGGTCGAGACCGATGACTTCATGACCGCCGACTGGGCCCGCATCCCCTACGAGGTGCTGGCCAGGATCTCCAACCGCATTACCAATGAGATCAGGGGCGTCAGCCGGGTCGTCTACGACATCACCTCCAAGCCCCCAGGCACCATCGAGTGGGAGTAGCTATGCCGGACGACTCATGTCCCTGGAAGAACGACATCGGCGACGTGCTGCTGACCGAGGGCCAGATTCGGCAACGGGTCCAGGAGCTGGCCGCCGAGGTTTCCGCCGACTATGCGGGGCAGCACCTTGTGCTGGTAGTTGCGCTTAAGGGTGCTGTTGTGTTCGCAGCGGACCTGATGCGAGCCTTGCAGGTGCCGCTATGCTTGGATTTCGTGGCCGCCTCCAGCTACGGCAGCGGCACCGTGTCCTCAGGTGAAGTGCGTGTGGGCTACGAGACCTGTGGTGACCTGAAGGGTCGCCACGTGCTGGTGGTGGAGGACATCGTCGACAGCGGCCGAACCCTGTCCGTCCTCGTTGCGTCCCTGAGGTCAAGAGGCGCTGCCTCGGTGAAGACGTGCTGCCTGCTCGATAAGCCCTCCCGCCGCGCTGTAGATTTCCGTCCCGAATATGTGGGCTTCGAGATACCCGACCACTTTGTGGTTGGCTACGGCCTGGACTATGCGGAGAGGTACCGCAGTCTTCCCTTCGTGGCAGTGCTCAGGCCGGAAGCGTATCAGTGAAGCCCTGTAGACAAACCCCATAAGGCGTATCTCGCCCTGGGCCGGGGATAGGTTCCTCGTGCCGAGGGAGGCAGCAAACGCACCCGCGTTGCCAGGACGGCACGTGTGCCGCCCCACCCTACACAATGTGATGTGAGAACATGCTCGAACTGGCAGACCTGCAGCGAAAGACGGTTGACGAACTCCGCAGCATCGCCTCGGACATGCAGATTCCGGGCTACTCCACGGCGCGCAAGCACGATCTGTGCATGAGGATCCTTGCGGGCCAGAGCGAAAAGAACGGCCACAGCTACCGCTATGGCGTTCTGGAGACCCTCTCTGATGGCCGTGGCATCCTGCGCACCAGCGGCTACACGCCCGATCCGGAGCAGGACGTCTACGTGGCCGACACGCAGATCAAGCGCTTCGATCTGCGCCACGGCGACCTGGTCAGTGGTCCGGTGCGCCCACCGAAGGACACGGAGCGATACTGGTCCCTGCTGCGCGTCCAGACGATCAACGGAATGCCGCCCGAGGCAGTGCGCGGTCGGCCCCACTTCGAAGACCTGACCCCGATCTACCCCATGGACCGTCTTCGGTTTGAGACCGAGAACCCAAGCAACACCACGGGGCGTATGCTGGACTTGGTGACCCCGGTAGGACGAGGGCAGCGCGGTCTCATCGTTGCGCCCCCGAAGGCCGGCAAGACGACAATCATCAAGCAGGTCGCCAACTGCCTCACCCAGAACTACGACGACATTCGGCTCATGGTGCTGCTCATCGACGAACGCCCTGAAGAGGTCACGGACATCGCCCGCTCGGTCGACGGCGAGGTCATTAGCTCGACCTTCGACGAGATGCCGGAGAACCACATGCGGGTCGCCGAGCTGGTCCTGGCACGCGCAAAGCGTCTCGTCGAGCAGGGCGAGGATGTCGTGATCCTGATGGACAGCATCACGCGTCTGGCCCGTGCGAGCAACCTGACCATTGAGCCCAGCGGCCGAACGCTGTCCGGCGGTCTTGACCCGGCGGCTCTGTATCGACCCAAGCGTTTCCTGGGCGCTGCCCGCAACATCGAAAACGGCGGCAGCCTGACCATCCTTGCGACTATCCTCATCGACACCGGCAGCCGAATGGACGAGATGATCTTCGAGGAGTTCAAGGCGACCGGCAACATGGACCTGGTGCTCTCCCGCGACCTGGCGAACCGTGGCACCTTCCCGGCCGTCGATATCGCCAAGTCCAACACGCGCCATCAGGAGCTGCTGTTCTCCGACGAAGAGATGCAGAGCGTGTGGCAGTTGCGCCGCGCTCTGAACGCGATGGAGACCGTGGACGCTACCGAGACCCTCATCCAGGGCCTGCGACGCACGAAGACAAACCAGGAATTCCTGAGCATGGCGATGGGGTCCTTCAAGCGCCGCTAGATGGCCGGACCTCCGGCCAGACGGGTGGGCAGACAGATGCTGAAGTTCTGGAAGTCCAGGCTCTTCAACCCCAGGTCAGTCACTGGCGTGCTCTGCCTTACGGCCTTGGCGGCCCTCTGTCTGGTCGGCTGCCAGCCAGCCCCCAAGAAGGACCCGGCGACGAGCGTGACCGAGCTTCGTCAGCAGATCGAGGCACTGCAGTTCGTCAACTCGCTGCAGTTGGATAGCAAGCAGCTTCCGGGCCTCGCCAAGGTCCTGCAGCAAGCCTCCGTCGACCGCCAGAAGAGCGAGGACGAGAAGGGCAAGCTTCTGAGCCAACTCGTGCCGCTGCTGCAGCGCCGCCGGCAGGAACTGCTGTCGGATACAGCCGATGCCGCTCCCAAGCATGAGGCAGCGCCAACCAGCGACCGGGGCGGCGCAGCGAAGACCAACTCGCCCGGGGCCGTCTCCCTGGATGACGAGATTCGCGGCCTTGAGGCGAAGATGTCTGATCTTGAGTGGCCCACTGCCGAAGCCGTGAAACGGATTGCCGCGCAGTTGCGAGGCGTCCTGAACGAACAGCAGATCGCCCTTGCGGCCGGCGAGCTCGACGCTCGCATCCAGGCCACACAGATGCTTGAGGGGTACCGGCAACTGCCGCAGGAAGAGTTCAGCTCCGAGATTCGGCCCTTCGCGGAGGAACTGGTGTCGCGCGGTTCGAGCATGACGGCCGAGCAGGTTCAGGCGCTGTTCACAGAGGCACGGTCCCTGACGGAGCCGGAGTACAAGGCGAACAAGGACAAGCTGGTGCGCCAGTTGGAGCCGCTCTTCGCGCCGGCCGGCGAGGCGCAGGACCAACTGCTGGTCGATGTGTTCGCCCATCCGCAGGTGCTGCAAGTTCTCGAGATGAAGGCCAAGGGAACGCCCAGCAAATAGGGACCGGCGGAGAACACCGTCAGGCACCGCCCGATCTGCTCTACCGGAGACCGCCCGCCGTGCGCATCGCGATTTTCACGAACACCTACCATCCGACCCTCAACGGCGTCGCCAACTGCGTCGATGCCTATCGACGTGGTCTGGAGTCCCGTGGGCACGAGGTCTACATCTTCGCGCCCTGCCCCGGCGACTATGACCCCGAGACCGACCCACCGCGGGTGCTACGCTTCCCGGCCGTCCCAATGCCCGGCGACTGGGACTATGACATCGCCTTCCCCTACTCGAAGCCCGTGCTGAGCGCTCTGCGCGAGACCGGCTTCGACCTGGTGCACACCCAGCACCCGATGTGGGTGGGCGTCTGGGGAGGCTGGTTTGCTCGCTGGGCAGGTCTCCCGCTGGTCACCACTGTGCATACCGAGTACGAGCTCTACGCTCGCCTTGTTCCGCTCCCTGAAGCCCTCGTCGATGCCTACCTGAAGACCAGCGTCACCAGCTACCTGAACAAGGCCCAGGTTGTGACTACACCCGTGGCCTCGGCACGGCAACGTCTGCGAGCCCAGGGCGTTGTCTCCCCCATCGAGATCGTCCCAAACCCGATCGAACTCGATAGGCTACCACAACCCGAGGGGCCGCGGATTCGGCAACAACACAACCTCGCCCCCGACAGCTTCGTCATGGGCTTCATCGGACGGCTGTCGCCGGAGAAGGACCTGCCGACAGTGCTGGAGGCAGCGGCCAAGGTGATGGCCCAGAACCCGCGCGCCGTGTTCCTGATGGTGGGAGATGGAGCCGAACGCCGGGAGCTGCAGACCTTCGTCGACGACCTGGGGATCGCCGACCGTGTGACCTTCACCGGCGTCGTGGAGCATGAGGACGTCCCACACTATCAGGCAGCCTTGGACGTGTTTATGACCGCCAGCATGAGCGAGACCCAGCCGCTGTCGTACACTGAGGCGATGGCGGTCGGCACCCCGGTGGTGGCGGTTCGAGCGCCGGGCGCGCAGGACATGATTGAGCATGGGCAGACGGGGCTGTTGAGTGATGCGGAGGAGGGTGCCGAGGGCCTTGCGACCCAGGTGCTGCGCCTCATGGAGGACCCGTCTCTGAGCTCGGGGATTACACAGCGGGCCCTGCAGCATGTTCGCAGCTATGACCTGTCGGTGGTCACCGACCGGCTGCTCGCAGTCTACGCCCTGGCGCAGGAACGGCACAAGGCTGAGGAAGAGCCACCCCGCCGCAAGCGCCGCACGTCCTGACTCCCCTGTTGTCCCTCACTCTCGCCGAGGTATCACGGCGCTCGCTTCTGCGTGGGCTCCGGTGGCGTGAACAGGTACACCCTCACGTAAGCCTCTTCGACTGGCCGGTGCAGGACCGCCTCGCGGATTCTGCGGTCCAGGGTCTCGTAGGGCATGAAGGAGAGCACCTCAACGCGCGACGCCCGCGGCGTAAGCTGCTCGATCGTCTCACCTTGCAGACGCCGCGCCTCCCCTGAACCACGATCCCTGGCGATAAGCCACAGTCGAGTCCCGCAGCGTGGCCACTCCTGTACAGGCACCAACGCCTCCGGGAAGAAGTCCGGACGCCCGACGATGAGGTTGGGAAGGCTCCCGTAACGCTGCGGCGTGCTGTCGAAGTAGGAGAGGACCAGGTCGGAGGGTTGCTGCCGGGCCTCGATCGCCCCCACGATCTCGCGCCAGGGCACCGCATAGGCGGGGTTGAGGAACTGGCGCCCGAGGTAGTAGTTCGCCAGCCCGTAGACATCCGCTACCAGGAACAGGGCGATCGCAAAGGCACGAAGGCCTCGGCGCTGCAGACCCGTGAGTCCGACGGCGAGCACCAGATAGGCCAGGGGTGCGGCGAAGATGGCCGAACGGGCGGTGCTGTTCAGCGGCTCGCTGCGGGCCACGAAGGCGACGACCAGCGACACCGTGACCACGGCCAGAGGCCAGGCCCACACCACCAGTGGCCAGCCCTCGACACTCGACGTGCCCTCCCGCCTGATCCCACGCAGAAGGGCAAGCAAACCCACCAGCAACGCCGGAACAGTCAGGTAGATCCGCCAGGGGTCGGTGGTCTCCCCCATCAGAAGCGAGTAGACAGGGAAACCGAGCATGACAACGAGGTTGCGCAGGAAGTTGGCATGACCGGCCGCCTCAATCGTCGAGATGCGCTGGGCCGTCGCCGGCAGATGCAAGCAGAGGTAGACGAGGAAGGGCAGATAGGGCAGTGCACAGATGATCAGCCGAGGGAGCTGACGGCGCTGCCAGGCCCGCCAGGCGCAGAGCAGCATCAGCGGCGCCAGTAGCACTGAGGCCGAGTAGCTGACCGTCAGCAGCCCCAGGCAGGAGAACCCCAACAGCAGCCAGTGGCGCCAACGGCCCTGCTGCAGGACCAGCAACGCGGCGTAAGCGACCAACAAGGCAGCGGCCGTCACCAGCGAGTAGAACCGCGCCATCCGGAAGTAGAGCACGACGAAGGGCGACAGCACGAAGAGCCATTGCCCCAGCAGGGCCTCAGGCGCTGGGACGATCAGCCTGGAGAGGCGCAGGAGCAGGAACCAGGCCAGGAACGCCCAGGGCAAGGAGAAAGCTCGCAGAGCCAGGTCAGAGTCCCCAAAGAGCTGCTTCCACTCGAACAGGAGAAGATAGTACGCGCGGGGGTGAAAGGCGTCGTAGGTGTTGTTGAGGGCGACCACATGACCGGCGGTGACGACCTCGTCAGTCCAGAACTCGCGGCTGCCCAGAGCAGGGATCAGGAGGAGGGCAAAGACGACCAGGGAGCCCAGGCTCAGCAGGGCTCCCAGACGAGAGGGCGGGCCAAGGGGCGACGGTTCAGCCTGCATTGGCACCGGCTCGCTCGAGTTGCTCGACCAGGGAGCGGTAGCGAGGGTTCTCGGGCTCAAGCTGGAGTGCACGACGAGCCGACGCGAGGGCCTCCGAGACCCGTCCCAGCCGCGCCCTGCAGAGGGCCAGTCGAGCGTGGACATCGGCGAGGTCGGGCAGGGCCTCAGCCACGGTCACCAGCTCTGTCTCGGCCTGCTGCCATTGCCCTGCGTACAGGTAGGCCAGCGCGAGCGAGAAGCGCGTCTCATGGTCCTCGGGCTTGTCGACGAGGTGGTTGCGGTATTCGAGCACGATGTCCTGCACGGCCTGCGTAAGCGGTCGCGGCTCAGCAGAGGGTGCACCGGACGTCGCAGCGTGGGTCGGGGCACGTCGGGTGCCCTGGAAGCCACCACGTGAGCCCAAGCCGTCGTAGGGCCCCGGGCGCGGAAGCTTCCCGCGCTCGTTCGGAACCGGCTCGCCGCATCGGGCGCAGTACATAATGTACCGCGGGTTGTAGGACTGCCCGCAGTTCGGGCAGATCAGCAAGGGCATAGTGCCCTCTCCGGTCCGTGGTAGGCCTCAGCGTGTCCGCAGGACGTACTGCCAGGCCGAGTAAGCAGCAATCGACGCGTCTCCGACCGCCGTGGTGATCTGCCGCAGCGGTGTGTTGCGGATGTCCCCGGCGGCGAAGATGCCCGGCGCCGAAGTCGCCATGTTACAGTCGGTCACGATGAACCCGTTCTCGAGCGCAACCACGCCGGCAAGCCAGTCAGTCTGCGGCTCGTGACCGATGGCGACGAAGACACCGTCGAGCGGGATGTCGCGCTCCTCCAGGGTGTTCTTGTTCTGCACCCGCAGACCACTGACCTCGCCGCTGCCCAGGACCTGCGTGGGAACCGAGTCCCAGACGAATTCCAGGTTCGGGCGAGCGAAGGCGCGCTCCTGCAGAAAGGCCTCGGCACGGAGCTCCTTGCGACGGTGAACCAGGTAGACCTTCTCGCACAGGTCGGACAGGTAGACGGCCTCGTCGACTGCGGTGTTTCCGCCACCGATCACGGCCACGGTTTTGCCGCGATAGAACATCCCGTCACAGGTGGCGCAGTATGAGACACCCATCCCGAAGAGCTCACGCTCACCAGGGACCTTGAGATGCCGTGGCGATGCTCCGGTCGCGACGACAAGCGCCGTCGTCAGGATCGGGCCCTTCGAGGTCGAGAGCAGCCAGCCCTTGTCCTCGCGCTGAGCGCCCTGGGCGACACCGAGAAGGAAATCCACCTCGAGGTTCTGGGCTTGCTGGTGCACTCGCTCTGCCAGCTCGATACCACTGATGCCCTCGGGAAAGCCCGGGTAGTTTTCGATGTGCGACGCCGTAGCCGTCTGCCCACCTGGAGCAGCCTTTTCGAGCAGAACCAGGTCGAGGTTGTAGCGCTTCGCATAGATCGCTGCGGTGCAGCCGGCCACACCGCCGCCGACTACCACCAGCTCTTTGGTCATGTTCGTGGCCACGCTGCAGGCCCTCCACGTTCACTCCCGGCCGGCGGTCCACTGCAAGCACGGCCCTCGCACACGATCGACCAGACGGCGATGATGGCGACGGGGAGCTACGGTTAGTGTATGATATGGGGGAGTTTAGCACACCGCTTGCCGCGCGGCAACTTGCACGCCGTCCAGAGCGACCTGTGCCCCCGGCACTACCTCCAGGGAGTGAGCCCATGCCCCGATTTGTGATCTTGTCCGGCCCGTCGTGCATCGGCAAGAGCCCGCTTACCAAGGCCCTCGCCAGGCTGTACCCCGGGCTGTGGGAGACACTGCAAGCACCCGTTCTGTACAACTGCCGCGAACCACGACCGGGCGAGCGGGACGGAGTGGACTATCATTTCCGGTCGCGCGAGTTCCTCGAGAGCCTGCGCGGTCGCGACGGCTACGTAGTGCTGGAGGTGCGAAAGGACATCCAGGCACTGGCCCTGCAAGACCTCCAGGCCGTTCTTGCCTCGGGCAAGGATGCCTTCTTCGAGGGCAACCCGTACATCGCCTCGGCGCTGATGGAGGCTCCAGAGCTTCGCGAGACACCGATCGTGTCCTGCTTCCTGTCTCCCCTGTCGCGTGAAGAGCTGGTGATGCTCCAGGAGCGGGCACCTGAGGAGGTATCGCGCATCGTCACAGACGTGATGCGCCGCAAGCTGCTGCGCCGCACTCAGCGGCAGAAGGGGATACTCTCGCTGCGAGACCTGGAGGACATCGAGGCGCGTTGTGGGGCCGCCTACAAGGAACTGGCGTATGCCTGGCGCTTCGAGTGGGTGCTGCCGAACCATGACGGGGAAGACAGCGAGAACTGGGACGCCTTCTACTACCCACTGGGGGATGCACGCCGCTGCCTGGAGGACTTCGTCGCACTGATCCGCCAGGAGACGCCGCGACATGGCGAGAAGTGGGAGGGAACCCTCCTTCGCTGAGTGCCCGGCGCGGCAACGCCATCCCGGAAACCAAAGAGACGCCCCGCAAGGGGCGTCTCCGCGTTTGCCATGGTAGGTCGCCGGCCAGTGGTCAGCCTAGCGCTGCTCTTTGTCCAGGGTCATGCCGCCGACCGTGATATCGAAGTGCTCGTGGATGCCGGAGACGACGGACACGTAGGTCTCGAAGTCCTCGCCCTGCCGTGACCAGACGGTAGCCCGGTAGGTTCCTGCCGGCAGGTAGACTGGCCCCATGCCACTGAGACCGCGGACCTGGAAGTCAGCGCGGAAGCCGTTGCCCTGGAAGAGAATGTGGATGGGCAGGCCACTATGGTTGTCGAAGCTCAGTCGTCCCGGCTCGGCACCGAAGGTCGTGCGATAGCCGGCCGCGTTGGTCATCCAGGGGTAATCGCGTCGCTCGATAGCGTAGCCCGGCTGCGGAGCGTAGACGTACGCTCGGTTCTCCGGCTTGCTCCACTCGACGTAGATGTTGAAGAGGCCGCAGAAGGCTCGCGCCGGAACGTAAGCCAGGCCGCCGCGGGTGATGACCGGGTCCTTGAGGTCAACGGGGACGTTGTTGACCTTGACGATCTTGCTGCCGGGGACTACGCGCACGGTCTTGTCGTTGCGGTAGACCTCGACGTAGTCCGACTTCGGCCCCCAGACGAGCCGGCCACCGATGTGGCGCAGCAGGTCGGTGAGGGTTACGTACATGCGGTCGCTGCTGATGAAGGGATGACGCTCGACGTCTCCCTCCTGACCGTTGAACCAGATGGCCTCCTGCGAGAGCCGGGCACGATACAGCTTCTCGAAGGGCGGCGCCGGTTCGTCGGGCGTGACCTTATCAAAGGCGCCCAGGACAGCAGAGCCTCCCTTGTTTGCTACCTGAATCTGCAGGGAGCCGGTGCTGATGAAGAGCCCGCCCTTGCGATGGGCCTCGATACGCAGGGCGTGCTCACCATCTTCGAGCTTGGTGGTATCCAGCGCGAAGGTGGGGTTGGCCTCTGTGGACTCGAGCTTGACCTGGTCGTCGACAAAGAACAGCAGCTTGTCGCAGGCAGGCTTGAGGGGTGCGGGAGACAGGACGAGAGTCCCGCGCACCGCCGGTCCTGCTGCAGTGTCGAGGATGGCGTCGTCGGCTTGGAGCTGGATCGCCAGCGGCGCGCCGCTGTCCAGAATCCTGGAGTCGGCGAAGCTGGGGACGACCAAAGCAACGGCGCAGAGGCAGAGAATGAGGTGCTTGGGCACGGTTGGGTTCCTCCCGGGCACGGCGCACCGAGGCTCAAGATGCCTTGGGCTTTGTTGTGAGTATAGCATACGGCCGAATCGGATGTCAAAAAAGGTGCGAAGATCAACTCTATCGGAGCTGGTACTTCGATGCCTGAGTCAGCACCTCACAGCCCGACTTCGTGATCACAACGCTGTCCTCGATCCTCACGCCGCCCCAGCCCTCGAGGTACACCCCCGGCTCGATGGTGATGACCATCCCCGGTTCCAGCACGTCTTCGCTGCGAGGGCTCACTCTGGGCAGCTCGTGCACTTCCAGCCCGACCCCGTGTCCGAGGCCGTGGCTGAACTCGTTCACGAACCCGCTCCGACTGAGGCTCTCGCGAGCGATTGCGTCCAGCTCGGCCGCTCGCATTCCAGCCCGTGCAGCCTTCACGGCCGCCTGCTGCGCGTCATACACCGCCTGGTACACTTCGCGCGTCGTCTTGTCCGGCTTGCCGACCACGTAGGTTCGCGTGATGTCCGAGCAGTACCCGCCGGCCTTCGCGCCGCAGTCGATAGTGACGACCTGGCCACTCTCCAGTACACGGTCGCCCGGGCGCGCATGCGGAAGAGCAGCGGATGGTCCGAAGGCCAGAATGGTCTCGAAAGCCATGCTCTCTGCGCCGTCGGTGAGGGCCAGGTGCTCCAGCTCCCTGGCCATGTCTCGCTCGACCTTCCCGGCCTTGAGCTTCCGCGCCACGCGCTCGAGAGCGCCGTCCATGATCTGTGCCGCATGAGCCATCTGGGCGATCTCAGCGCGATCCTTCACGGCCCGCAGGCGCTCGATGACCTGGCGAGTGGGCACCGGGTCAAGCCCGCCCACCTGGCCGGCCAAAGTCTCGAAGCCCGAGTATACCAGGTGGTTCGCTTCGAAGGCTACACGCTTGGCCTCGAGCTTCCGCAGGTGCTCGGCGGCGCCGCTCAGGTGTCCCTCGCGATGGTGATAGACCTGCCAGCGCCCGGGAACGGAGGCTGCCTCGATCTCATAGCGACGATCGGTGCTCAGACCATCGCGGGCACCGATCACCAGCACTCCCTCGCCGCGGAAGCCTGACAGGTAGAACACGTTCGCCGACGAGGTGACAACGAAGGCGTCGCAGTTGTTCTCGGCGAGCCACTGGCGCAGCCGCCGTCTCCGGGGCGCGCAAGTCGTCATCGAGACCCTCGCTCGACCAGCGAAACGGCAGCCCGAAGCGCCAGCACGTAACTCATGGACTGGAAGCCCGCGATGACTCCCACGCAAGCCGGAGCAGTGACCGACTTCTCCCGCCACTCCTCTCGCGCCCAGATGTTGCTCAGGTGTACCTCAATAGTCGGGAGCCTAACGGTCATCAGTGCATCGCGCAGGACGACACTGGTGTGCGTGTAGCCGGCAGGGTTAAGGATGATGGCGTCCGCCCAGCCATGGGCCTTGTGGATCGCCTCGACCAGCTCACCCTCGAAGTTCGACTGCATGATGCGCAACTCCACGCCAAGCTCCTCAGCCACTTCGCGCAGCATTGCGTTGATCTCTTCCAGGGTGTGGCTTCCGTAGATCTGCGGCTCACGCATCCCCAGCATATTGAGGTTGGGGCCGTGTACGACCAACACTCGCGGCATGTGCGCCCTCCCTCCGAATCACGAGAGACCGGGACAGGTGGGCTGCTTGGCTTCGGTCCAGCCTGACCTCGGGCAGCGGTATTTCGACGCCCTCTCCGCCCATACCTTCAGGGGCGAGCGGATTGTTTGCTCCGAGCGGAGTCCTGCAGTTCGTGTGCCTCTTCGGCCGCCCTTTGGACCTTCTCAAGGCGCTGCGGGTCATACTGCCCGGCCATACCGAGGACTTCCTGGAAGCCCTTCTGCGCGTTCAGGTAGGCGTCTGCGGTCTCGATGGCCTTCTGAGCCTCCTGCGCAGTTCGCCGGTAGTCGCCATGCTCTGCGGCATCCCGACCAAGGGCCAGCCACGCGAAGACATAGCTCTCATCGATGAAGAACTCCACCGCCTGCGCGGTACGGACCGGAGTGTCGTACAGGTCGGCGAGACGGCGGTAGGTCGCCAGTGCCTCCTCGTGCTTGCCCTGACGGTCCAGGGTCTCGGCCAGGGCGGCCAGAGCGATCGTCGAGGTCGGCTGGAGCTCCAGGCAATGGCGATAGGTCTCTTCCGCCGCCTTGAGGTCGTTGGCGTCCAGCTGCAGGCGACCCAGACTCAGCCAGTGACTGGGCTCGGTGGGTTGAAGCGCAGCGGCATGGCGTCGCAGGTCCAGGGCCCGCTGCAGGCTTTGCGGGTCGCCGGCCTGCGCATCCCGTTCCTCCAGACGCGACAGCTCTGCCCAGCGGTAGGCATTGAGAGGCAGCACCCGCTCCAGTCGCTGCCGGGCAAGTCCTGTGGCTCCCATGCGGGCCAACTCGCGACCTGCGGCGAGGTTGATCTCGGAGGCGAGGCCAATCCCGGCGGCAAGTGTCAGGAGTACGGAGACCACGGCCACGGACCAGGCAGTCGCAGAGCTCACCGGGGCCTCCTGCTCAGCCGGTGAGTCGGCGGCGGACTCGGTCATGGCAAGCCCGAGCACTCCCCAGAACCCCACCTGGAAGGCGGCAAGATAGAAGGTGTAGTCAACCAGGTTGTGCACCCAGAAGCCTACGGCGGCCCCCACCGCAGCGCCAACGAGAAGCCGGGGAGCCAACTCGCACCGTCCAGCGCGTCGACCTAGGATCCACAGCGTGGCAGCAATACCGCCCAGGAACAGGGCCGTCGCCGGGATGCCGTTCTCGGAGGCCAACTGCAGCGGCGTCTGGTGTGCCTGACGGGTGTAGCCTGCCAGCGCATAGGCCGGCAGCGCCCGGGAGAAGGTACCGGGGCCGAAGCCCAGGAGAGGACGTGCGGCGACCATGTGTAGCGCAGCCTTCCAGGTCCACACACGGAAAGAACTGGAGGACTGCTGAGACGAGAAAGCCGTAACGAGGCGGTTGTGGATTGGTGGGAAGAACAGAGCCGCAAGGATCGCCGCCAGGACGACGCCGAGACTGGCCCAGCGAAGCAGGCGTCCCATGCGAGTGTCTCGACCGGCGCCCAGGAGCGCAAACAGCAGAACGCCGACCAGCGCCGCCAGGAGACCGCCCTTTGAGCCGGTGACCAGCAGTCCGAGGCCGAGAATCAGCGTGGCCGAAGCGAAGATGATCTCCGGGTACCGCGGAGCAGGCTCAGGCTCGGGCTCAGGTTGACGCTTGCGCTTGCCCGGGCTCGCAGCCGGTGGCGCCGGGGTTCGTGACCGTGTCTGTGCACCCAGAACCAGGGCAATCGGAACCGGCAAGAGGAGAGCGAGGTAGCCGCCGAGGCAGTTCGGGTTGTAGAAGGAGCCGAAGGCGCGCCAGCTCGTCTGACCGGCGAGATGCGCCTGGGCCAGGTACTCACGCAGTCCCCACAGGCCGGCGGCAGCGGCCCCGGCCACCAGGCAGTACCACCCCAGACGACGCCAGAAGTCCTCAGCAAGAGCCTGACGGGCCAGCGCGAACACCAGCAGACCGGACAGCATCAAGGCCAGTGCCAGCAGGGACTCGTACAGGGATACAGAACGCCAACAGGCCGCCACGCAGAGCAGCAGACCTGCCCAGAGAAGGTAGTCGGCCGGGTTCTGCAGCAGGTGCAGCCGCCGACGAGCCACTACAACCCAGAGGAACACGGACACGGAGACCGTCAGCAGGAGGGCCAGGGTCTCCCAGGGCTGCAACCGTCCAAGGGCAACCGGGGCAAGCGCCATCAGCGCCAGGAGAAGAACCCGGGAGAGCGTCATGGCTACCTGTGAGGAGCGCATGGCTTGCTCGTCACTCCTCCGCGGGCGGCGGCGTCCCGCCCAAGAGTCGGAGGCGAAGCACTCCCAGACCATGCTGCAAGGTCAGCACGCCCGCGCGAGCCCAGACGCCGAGCCAGACAAGAGCGCCGCTCACGGGACCGCGTGCCAGGTGCTTGCGGTAGAGCCGGTACATGCTTCGGTGGGTGCGCGCGATCGTGCGGAGGACCGCCTGATCGGTGCTGCGTCCGACGAAGTGGGTGATCACGGGTGTCGGGGTGTACAAGACGTCCCAGCCGGTTTTGTGCATCCGCCAGCAGTAGTCCACATCCTCCGAGCCCCAGTAGAAGCTGGTGTCGAGGGTTCCGACCTGTTCCAGGGCTTCGCGTCGGATCATCATGCAGGCGCCCGAGACCCAGTCGACCGGCCGGACCTCGTCGTGTGCCCAGTCCTCCATCAGATAGCAGCTACTGGCTCGTGCCCGAGGAAACAGCGCGCCGAGCCAGGTATTGCGAAACAAGGCTGCGGAGATCGTGGGGAAGCACCGGCAGCTATACTGCAGCCGACCGTCGCCGTATACGAGCTTCGGTCCAATCACTCCGGCAGTGGAATGGGCGTCAGCGAAGGCCACCAGCTCGGCCAGGGCTCCCGGCGGCACAAGCGTATCCGGGTTCAGGAGCAGGACATAGCGACCATGAGCGGAGGCCATCCCCTGCACGTTGGCCGCGGCGAACCCCGCGTTGGTGTCGTTGCGGACAATCAGGACCTCGGGATACCGCTCACCGACCATGTCGAGCGACCCATCAGTGGAGGCGTTGTCGACCACGATGATCTCGTGCGCGAGGCCACCCACTCCGGCGCGCAGAGAGTCCAGACACCGCGAGAGGTCCTCTCTGACGTTCCAACTGACGATGCAGACTGTGAGGTCCATGAAGAGAGTAGGTGCCGCCAATCAGCCAGTCTCGGTCACTGCAGCGTCAGCAATCCCGGCAGGATAGCGCTGCCCTGAGACCGGTGCGTGAGGGACAGGCCGTCGTCTGCCTTCCCCATCGGAGACCCCAAGAGCAATCCCGCCCGTGGCGGCTCAGGACTTCTCCGGCGTCTCGGTGTTCAGCTTCTCGGCCTCGTCGATCAGCATGATGGGGATGTCGTCACGGATCGGGTAGGCCAGCGCGCAGGCTCGGCAGATCAGCTTCTCCCCCGTGTACTCAAGGTCGCCTTTGCACTTGGGGCAAGCCAGGATTGCCAGAAGCTTTGGATCAAGCATGCTCGGACTCCTCCAATTCCGTCGCCGGGCGCCTCAGGAGCGAAGCGAAGCCATCAGGCGGCGCACTCCGTAGGCGATTCGCAGAAGTGTCGTGGCGCCCACATAGGAAAGCCACGGGACCTTGCCCCGGTAGTGTTTGCGGTAGAAGCGCAGGAAGCTGCGGCCCGACTCCGCCACCATCTCACGACGGACCTGACGGGTCGCTGCCCCGTGGTGATGCACGAAGGTTGTGACCGGCGTGTACCAGATCGGCCATCCGGCCTCCCACAGCCGAAGGCACAGATCGACGTCGTTGAAAAACATCGGGAAGGCCTCGTCAAACAGGCCGACTTGCTCCAGCGCCTCGGTGCGAAGCAGCAGCGCTGAAGCCATCGGCTGCTCCACTGCACGCTCCTCGGCGTAGTCCCACCAGGTCATCCGGTACTTGCCGAAGCGCTTCGACTGCGGCCACAGACGGCTTAGTCCCAGGACCTCGTATAACACGACCTCGGGATCCGGGAAGCTGCGGCAACTGGTCTGCAAGCGGCCGTCCGGGTAGACCAGCCGAGGCGCTACCCCGCCGGCGGTAGGATGCCTGTGCATCCATTCCACCAGCGCCACCAGCCCCTCGGGCGGCACCCGGATATCACTGTTGAGCAGCAGCTTCAGCGGCGCCGTTGCCGCCTCAAGCGCCTGGTTGTTACCCGCTGCGTAGAAGCGGTTCTCCTTGTTCGCCTGCAACTGGACCTGCGGGAACTGCTCGCGCACCATCTCCGCGCTTCCGTCGGCGGAGGCGTTGTCGATGACAAGTACCTGCAGCGCAAGATCGCCCTGCGCAGCGAAGATGCTGGTCAAGGCCTCGCGCAGGAGCTCCCGCGTGTTCCAGGTGACGATGCAGATCGATAGATCCGGTTCGGCAGTGGCGCTCAGGCTCAGCGCACCCTCTCAAGGCCCTGGGAAGACGTGTGAATCGCTCTACGTTGTGCGGACGCCACGACCTCAGTGTCCACGAGGGGCGACTCCCAGCGCGGTCCGCAGCAGCAGCCACTCCGTTGACGCTCGCCGCGCGGTCTGTTCCTTGCGCGACCACAGCACCGAGGCCAGACCATACCACACAGCCTTCGGCAACGCTGCGATCGTGGCCATGGCTCGCAGAACGAAGGAGCTCAGCGGCCCGTGATGCTTCCGGAAGTAGCGGAAGGCGGCCCGATGGACCGGGACGACCTCATCGGCTTCCTTGCTGGTCCAGGAGCGCCCGGGATGGTGCAGAATCGTTGCGGTCGGCAGGTACCAGCGCTCGAAGCCCTGCCGCGCCAGCCGCTTCTGCCAATCCAGTTCGGCGCCCTGCAGGAAGAAGCCCTCATCGAGCGGCCCGACCTTCTCCCAGGCAGTACGAGTGAACATGACGGCAGCGCCGCTGAGCCAATCGACCGCCCGGGGCTCAGCATGGTCCCACCAGGACATCTCGAGGTGCCCGAAGACCTTGCTGCCGCTGAAGGCCGTCGACAGGCCGGTGAGATTCCACAGGGCGTTCATCAGCGTAGGGAACTCACGGCAGGACATCTCCGGCTGAGCGTCCGGCTGGAGTAGTTTCGGGCCGACCGCACCGATCCACGGTCGCTCACGCACGAACCGCAGCAGGCCGTCGAAGGCGTCATGGGTCAAGAGGGTGTCGGGGTTCAGCATCATCAGGGTCTTCCCCGAACTCGCCTCGAAGCCCTGGTTGCAGGCGACCGAGAAGCCCCGGTTATCGGGGTTCAGTATGCTACGCGCCCAGTAGAGCTCGGAGCGCAGCATCTCCGGCGTCCCGTCTGTCGAACCGTTGTCGACGACGATCACCTCATGCTCAACCGTCGGGCGGTGAGCACGAAGGCTCTCGAGACACTCCCGGAGCTTGTCCTTGCACTGGTAGCTGACGATGCAAATCGATAGATCCATCTACTCTGCACTAACCCCCTGGAACCTCTCGTTCCATGTCATGATCAGTTCGCAGATCTCACGGATGGCCCCGTGCCCGCCGTTGCGGCTGAGGACGAGACTGGCAGCCTCTCGCACCTCGGGCACGGCATCGGCAGGACACGCGCTGAACCCCGCCGCAGACATCCCCGGCAGGTCATTGAGGTCGTCGCCCATGTATACGATCTCGTCCGGACAAAGGCCATGCTCCTTCAGCACTGCCTGCACACAGGCCCCCTTCTCCTCAACGCCCGAACATACCTGATCAATTCCCAGGCGGCGAGCGCGGGCACGGGTGATGTCCGAGTCGTCGCCCGTCACCCACACTACCCGGACGCCCGACTCGCGCACCAGGGCCACAATATAACCATCCTTCACATCAAACCGCTTCATGGCCTGGCCCCGCTGGTCGAAGTACATGCCGCCATCGGTCCAGACGCCATCGACGTCAGTAAGCAGAGCGCGAATCCTGGCTTTCGGACAAGCAATCTCGGGCAAGGAACAGACCTCTTTCAGACCGGGGCCGGCTCGCGATCAGCAGCACAGTCCCACCGGTAGAAGCTCAAAGGCAGTCAAGGCGTCTGACTGCCGCGAAGCCGGAAGACGTAGATCAGCGGCACCCCGTCCACGCCGTCGGTGTAGACCGGCTGCTGTGTCGCAATCAGGTTGCGGGTGAGGTCGCTGAGCTCCGTCGGTTTGTTTTGGGTCACAGCAAAATCGGAGCTTGCAGAGCCCTGCGGCCCCGACGAGAAGTGCAGATCCGGTCGCAGTGGCCCCAGCTCAAAGAGCCGGAAGGCACTCTCATACCCCATCGGCTCAACCCAGACCGTGGCGCCCTGAGGCGCGTTGCCCGCCAGCCACAGGGCCGCGCTGCGGTAGCTGTCGCCCCAGTAGGTCGGCTCCATCCCCAGTCGCGTGGCTCCCGGCAATCCTCCGACAAGGGCATTATAGTATGACAAGTGGAAGGGTGTGAACCTCCCCGTTGCCGCCAGGGGGCCGATCAGAGCCAGAAACAGCGCCAGGGCCACCACTTTGGGGCGCTGTTCGGCCTGACCAAAGCGCGCCACCAAGGGCCGCAACAGACTGCTGAATCCTACCGCGGCAAGCGTCGCCATAAACGGAAAAATCGGCAGGAACAGCCGCACACCGTTGTACTTGGGCGAAGTGGGCAGGCAACTGGGCACGAGGTTGACCACCAGGCTCCAGGCCGCGAGGACCAGGAAGGACCGGTGCATAGGCTCCAGCCGGCGCACTCTGAACAGCACCGCCAGACCAACCAGCGCCAGCAGCAAGGTGACCGGCGGCGTGGTGATGGTGGTCATCACCAGCGGGTAGTGCCAGGGCGCGACTTGGTACACCTTCCCGAAGTAGGTCACCGCGATCTCCCAGTGCCGGAAGTGGAACTGGAAGTACTCGGAGAAGCGTGTCGCTGTGTCATGCCACAGCCAGGGCCAGGTCCCCAGGAACACCAGAGGGCCCAGGACCGCATAGGAGGCGGCCAGCTTTGCGAGGTGCCGCCGAGCGTACACCAGCGCCCAGGGAAAGACTGCGAAGGGGACAAAGAAGGCGTTCAGCTTCGTCCCAAGGGCCAGTCCCCACAGCAATCCGGCCAGCAGCGACCAGCGCCAGGCAGGGCTCAGACGTCGCCTGGGAGCCTGCTCCTTTCCCACTGTCGTTCCTGAAGTTCCGGCGTAGGCCGCACGCCAGGTGGCTGCGATCGTCAGCAGGCACATCGCCATGATCGGCGCGTCCAGCGCGGCCAGATGGCAGGCAGCGAAGACATGGGGCATCAGCAGGAGAGCGCCGACTGCATAGAGACCGGCCGCACGTCCCCACAACGGCGCCACGAACAGGTACAAGGCCGCCAGACACAGGGCTGCCAGCAGATTCGTGCCGGTGCGCAGGGCCTCGCTGGACCCGGTCAGACTGGCGACCGTCACCCCGGAGATACCCGTTACGAGCTTGTAGAAGCCCGGGTGCATGTCCGTGGCCTGCCAGTAACGGTCAACCCCCTCGGCACTGATCGCGTAGCCGGGATCGACCGATAGGGCCTTAAGCCACTCGACGGCCTGCATCGACTTCGACTGGTAGATCGGCTCGTCGTAGGTGATGCCGTACAGCGAGTTCGTGGCGGCCAGAAGCAGGAAGGAGATCACACCGATCAGCGCGGCAATCCAGCCGTGATGAAGCCTCCGCGACGGCGCTGCAGTGTCGCTCACTGCCTGCACCCCCTGTTCGTCCCGGAAGCGACCGCCACTCCCACCAAGACCGCCGCCGCCAGCAGCGTAAGGAACCCGCCAACCCAGAAGGTCGCGGGCACGTACACAAATCGCACCGGCGAGGAGTCGGATCTCGTCTGCACGGCCCTCAGGACGCCGTCAGCCCTCTGCACCGGCAGCTCCTGAGCTCCCTGGAAGGCATGCCAGCCGGGATAGTACGCATCCGCCAGCACCATCACCTGTCCCGGTCGGAAGCTGGAGCCCAGGCTCAGCGCCTCGGGATACTGCTCCTCGACGATGACCGACCCGGTGGGTGGAGCTACCCTCGAGAAGGGAGCTGCACTGGACACCACAGCGGCCTCCCGCGGGCGGAAATCAGGCGAACAGACCCGTTCCGAGACCGCCTCCGGGGCGACGGTCTCCTGCTTCGACACCGCAAAGGCCCGGGGGAGTACCTCCGTGTTCTCGTACAGGTACCCCTCGTCATCAGACAGCAGCCTCAGCCCTGTCACGCCCTCCAGCGGCACGCCGGAGTACACGAACCGCGCACCCAGCAGGTCGACCACGGGACTGCCGGGATCGGGCTGCGCGAATCCATAGCACTCGCTGGAGATCGCGGTCAGAAGCCGCCGATAGGCACCGATCTCGAGCGATTCCGAGCCCTGCACATCGCGCAGGCCGACGATCATCGCCGTGTTGGGCGACATCCTGCGCAGAGCATCGCGACCGAGAGTGAGGATACGGGAGCCCGGCTCGGCGGCCTTCATGCGCTCGATCACCGGCGACCGTATGGAGAGGTAGGCCGGGTTGACCGAGGGCGTGAAACGGTCCACGAACAGCCCCAGGTCGAGCACCAGGCCGACCAGCACGACCGTCGTGCCCAGCTTCGGACTGCGCACGGCGATCAGCGAGCCGACCACTGCCGCCGATAGGAACCCCACGAACCGCAGCACCTGGTGCGTGGTGTACTGACCCAGGCCCGGTAGCTGCACCTCGAGGCCGCCCGTGTACATCCATGCCCAGCCGCCGGCGACAAGCCCCAGCAGGCCGACCTCCAGCGCGGAACGGCTGAGCGCTCGCACGGCAGCACCGGGGTCCTTCGCGGACGTGTCAAGCAGCGCGCTGAGTCCCATCGCCCCCAGGACGGAGATCGCCACCGACACCAGCAGCACCGCGCGGCTGATTCCAGCCAGCGAGCGGTACCCGGGGACCAGGAAGTACAAGGGTGCGTTCAGGTGCGTCCCGGTGGCCAGCAGCACTCCCACGACAGCGAGGCAGACCCAGAAGAGGGCCTCGCGACGGCTCCTGAGGAAGCCTATCGGAGCCAGGAGAAGCGGCGCGACCCCGACGTAGAAAGCGCCCTCCATGTAGGCCTTATACCCGCGACCCAGATAGTCGCCCCAGTCATTGGTATCTACTGGACTGCCCAGCAGATTCGGTGAGAAGACCGTCAGCAGTCGCGCTAAAGGCAGACCGTTGGCCAGCAAGTCCGCGTAGCTCATACCGGCAGCACGTGAGGATACCCTCGTCAGCTCCAGCACAGGCAGCAACTGGGCCGCCGCCAGCAGTCCTCCCGCAAGTACCGCAGCAAAGGCCGCTACCGCCGCCTGGACCGCAAAGCGCCGCTCACCCTCGCGGTACAGCACTACGCAGCGGAAGAGCAGGTACGCCGCCACGGTGATCAGCACGTACAGGGAGATGTGGAGCTGTCCCGCCAAGAACTGCAGCCCCACCAGGAGCGCGCAGAGAGCCAGCAAACTTGGTCGACGGGACCGCAGGAAGGTCTCGCAGGCAGCCAGGATGCCCGGAATCCACAGGGGTACTGAACGACAAGGCGGCACCGTCAGCCACCCGACCACGAAGCCGTTGAACATGAAAGCTATGGCGCCCAGGAGGCAGGCGATCCAGCGCAGCCCCAGAACCCGCAGGAACCAGTACATCAGACTGCCGCCGGTGAAGAAGGCCAGCGAACTCGCCCAGCCCAGGGCCCTCTGTGTCGGCATCAGGGCGTGCAGCCAGGTCTCCGGGTAGAGGACCGCGGAGAGGTTGTTGGCCAGGAAGGGCGTGCCGCACAGCTCGTAAGGGTTCCACAGCGGGAACTGCCCCTGCCGCAATCGCTCCCCGGCATACTGGCGCCACGGGTAGTACTGCTGCAGAGAGTCTAGCACCGGATTGTGCACCCGCTGGAACTCGGGGAACTCCGCAGCATGGTGCCTCCCGGGCTCCATGAGCAGCAGCAGATCGCCGGGCACCAGCGCCTTGCCGGTGAGGTTCGCACGCCACAGCACCCCGACTGCAAGGGCAGCCAGGATCGCCAGGGCGGCGAGGTCGGCCCATCGCTCACGGCGCCGGGAGCCGGGCAGGTTGTCGCTGAGTGTAGCAGCCTTCATGGTGCGCTCACGGGGTCCGTTCGTAGATGCGGACCTCGGCATTGTGATAGGCCAGTCGCAGGCCCGGAAGCCCCTCGCAGGGATCAGTGGGACTCGCGCCGGTCATGGCTTCCTGCAAAACCCGCTCCTGCGGTCCCCACCACACGAAACGCGGATTCCAGGTAGACAGCAGAGCCTCACGGGCGGGCGCAGGACTCGCCGGCTGGTAGAACCGCCCGACCTCGGCCGCGAAGACCGGAAAATCCAGCGTCTCCGCCCAGTGCCCAATCACCAGCAGGCAGCGTGCATAGGCCGGCACATGGCAGCCGGTGAGGCTGGAACTGAGCAGGATATCGTCCTCGGTGCAGTTCCGCCCCAACCACTGCATGGCCTCCACTTCGTCATCAGACAGGTACATCGGTGGGGCCAGCACCCCGAGCAGGTTGCGGTTGTTGGCCGCCACCTGTCGCAGACACCCCTGCACGAACAGGAGGTTCGAGGGCACCGTCGCCACCACGATCGCACCAACCACCATCGCACGAACCGGGTAGCTCAGAGTGACGGCACCTCTGCCCCCGGTGCTCTTGCGGTGTCCGAGGACTGACGCCAGCGCGAACCCACCCAGAATCGACAGGCCCAGATGCAGGCCCTCGATCATCTTGCGCTGGAAGGAAACAGGCAGGTAGAGGCAGGCGGCGACCGCCGCCACGTAGGCGACCAGGAACCACGGTCGCCAGTCGCCCGCGTCGCGACGCTGCCGGTCGCCCATCACCCACAGCACCAGAAGCGGCAGCGCGAAGACCGGCATCCGGCACAGGATAGTCGGCGCCTGTACCAACTCGAGTACCAGACCCAGCACGCCCAGCGCGAGGGCAATCCAGAAGGCCAGGGTGACCCGCCGACGCGTGCTCCTGTCCTCACCAGCAAGAGCCCAGACGCCGCCCAGTGCCAGCAGCAAGACCAAGCCGTAGCCCACTGCCAGGTCAACCGGTCGCGCTGTGAGCGTCGGCGTGCTGATCTTGGCCAGGTAGGCGGGATCGACGTGTGCTGTGTACTGCGCCCACAAAGGCGACGCCGCCGAGACAAGGGCTACCACCGCGTACCGCCCCAGGGCAGAGCCGAGCGCAAGCCGTCCCGTCCACCAGCCCGCCACCAGCCACAGGAGCACAGCCAGATGCACCGGGACGATGTCGTAGCCGTGCACATTGCCCAGGAGCAGGAGCAGCAGGCCGGTCCAGAGCGCAGCCTGCCTGGCCTCAGGATCCGTCACCCGGCTCCCCTGCAGCAAGGTCAGGGCCAGGAGGCCGGTGGCGAAAGAGAACAGCGGGTTGAGCAGCAAGCAAAGGAAGGTGACGGCCTCGGGCTGCGCCTGCCAGCCCTCCGCGACGTCCATCGGGTACAAGGGGACACCGGCCACCGCTCCCCCCTGCCCCATCAGCACCACAACCCAGCCCAGACCCGAGGAGAGACTTGCCAGCGCCAGGGCCGCTGCTCGTGCCCGACGATCCGCCGTCAATTCGGCCGCCAGCAGGTACAGGCACAGGAGGCAGAAGACGCCACACACGTAGCGAGCACCCGCGAGGACCCTTTGCCCAGTCATGCCGGTGTGCGCGCAGACCCGGCCCAGGCTCCAGAGGAACACGTTCACGAAATGCGGCGACTGGTTCTTGACGGTGTACTGATTCCGCAGCAGGAACCGACCCTCAGATGCCTGCCGAACCCACTGCAGGTACACGTTCCCCTCGTCTACACCCCATAGGAACCCGGCGAAATGCTGCCCGGGTCCAGCAGCCTTCTGCGCCGCACGGTACGGCAGACCAGTCAGCGCCATCACGGCCACCGACCACAGCAGCACCAACGCCATCTCAAGCAAGGTCACGCGCTTCAGCACCGGGCATCGCCGCCCGCCCGTCGCCGCTGAGCGAGTGAGAAGGCCCCCAGACCGGCGATCGCAGCACTCCCCAGGAGCATCAGAAACAGGCCGGATAGGACGGTACTCGGGACGAAGGCCAGCAGTACCCGGCAAGCAGGCCCTGCGTTGACGGCAATGCCCTGGAAGGTCTCGCCGACGGTCATCACCGGCATCGGCACCCCGCCAACCCAGGCGTGCCATCCCGGGTAGGCCGTGTTCGTGACGATCAGCACTTTCGAGCGGTCCCGCGTGGGCAGTGCCAGGTCATAGCGATTGCACGTGCCCGGGTCGCCGAAGGGCACGATCTGACGCAAGGAGGGCGATCCATAGGCCAGCCGCTGGAGGACATCGCCCTTGCCCGGAAGCTCGGGATCGGTCAGGAAGGCACGCGAGAAGGCCTGCGGATTCTCCCGCACTAACAGGCCATCCGCCCGGAACCAGCCGTCCTCCGAGGTCCCGACCTGTCCACCGTCTCGCGTGGCAATCCAGCGCACCCCGAGCAGACTCAGGAGCGGCGAGGCAGTGTTCTCCAGCAAGATCATGTTCCCGTTGGCCAGCGGGGCCACATCCGTCGGCGTCTGCCGGCCCTCGTTCTCCAGCCGCACCGCGAAACTGCGGTAGCGTGCCGGGAACAGCGAGTCGTACCCGTCGATGCTCTCCAGGCCCTCGTAGGCGGTCGCGCTGTTCGGCGGAAGCACGGCATCGGGCCGCTGCACAAGGCCCCAGTGACCGCGCTCGGTCACCGCCAGCATCCTGTCACCGGGCTGCCGCAACTGCTGTAGTTTGCGGGTGACCGCGGTGTCGGGGTACAGACGTGCCCATGGAACTGAGGGCAGCGTTCGCCAACCCCAGGTGAACAGGTCGAGGACGAGCAAGAGCAAAGCAACCGGTCCGACCAGCCTCGCCAGACCAGACAGGCTGCCCGATACCCGCTCGGACAGCCGCAGCAGAGCCTGCAGGCCCACTCCGGCGAGAACCGCCACCGCGAAGGTGTACAGGCACAGCAGACGTGGGAATCCACCGGCGAGCCCAAGCTTGGGAATGCCGAAGTACAGCAGCCGTGCCGGGAGTCCTCCCATGGCCGCCCACAGCGTCAGAGCGGCGGCAACAGCAAAGCCCCAGCGCCAGCGACTCTTGCCCGCAACCAGGCCAAAGAGCGCCAGCAGCACGGCCGGCAGGCCCACATAGCCGCAACGCTCCCCATAGGCAGCACCCCGTGCGACCGTTGCGCCGAGGTAGTCACCACGGGCCGGGTTGCCCAGGGCATCGGGCAGAAGCAAGGTCAGCAGTTCTGCGGGCTTGAGCGCCCCTTCGATGTGGAACTGCAGGCCCTCAGCGGTCGCTGTACCGGCGCCACGGGGCGACTGCTGCCCCAGTTCGAGCGTCGGCAGTACCTGCGCAGCCCCCAGCGCCACCCCAAGCACAAGACCGGCAGCCAGAGGCAGACAGGGCAGCCGCTGAGGGCAACGTCCGGCGTGGTTGCGAGACACCTGCACGGCCAGCCGCAAGAGCGCGTACAGACCGACCGCAAGCAACACATAGGCAGCGATCTGCAAGTGCCCGGCAAGAAGCGTCATCCCTGCTGACAGCCCGAGAACGGCTGTACCAACCGGAGCCCTACGCCTGAAGGTCAGTTCGATGCCCAGAAGCCCACCCGGCAGCCAGGTAGCGCAGTTCATCAGCGTGGGCAGCGGCACCCAGCCGATCATGAAGCCGCCGAAACTGAAGGCGACCGCCGAGACCATCGCCGCCCAGAGGGCAAGCCCGATCGTGCGGGCATACAGAAAAGTCAGGAGGAGTGCGAGACAGAAGTGGACTGCGGCGGAGGCTGCAAGGCCCCGGCGCGCGTCGAGCACGGCATACAGCCAGTTGGGAGGATACAGCATCGCCGACTGGCCGTTGCCGACGAAGGGGTAGCCGCAGAGCTGCGCCGGGTTCCACAGCGGCCACTCGCCCCGCGACAGCGAACGATGAAGCTGGAGGCGCCAGGGGTAGAACTGGGCGACCCCATCCCACCAGAGCGCATCCCACTGGGCGGGGTCACGAACCGGCTCTTGCGAGGCCACCCAGGGAAGCATCCAGCTCTGCTGGTCTGCGGGCACAGGCACCTGTCCCCGCAGAAGCCACGGGCTCCAGAAGACGAGGGCAAGAGCGACCAGCGCACAGGCCGCCCAGAGGTCGGCCCGCCTGGACAGAAGGCGCGAGGACATGGCGGCATTCCTCTTCGGGAACGAAAAGAGCCGGCAGGAGCCGGCCCCATTGTAGCGGAGATGAGGGATGCTGCAAAGGCGTGCTCAGGGAGTGCCGCTGCCCGGCAGCGAAGTGCTGGAGGCCTGAGCCGTGGTCGGTGCCGTCGGCGTCTCGCTGCCGTTGTGGTCATAGCTGAGCGCCAGCACGACAACGCCGGTCAGGATGATCGCCAGCGCCGCAATGCGCAGCGGCGGGATCGTCTCATCGAAGACCTTCCAGGATATGAGCACTACCAGGACGTAGCTGAGCGCCACCATGGGGTAGGCGTAGCTGAGCGGCAGCCGCTTGAGCGCAAGCAGATAGACCAGTGAGCTGAGCCCGTAGCAGAAGAACCCCATGAACACACGGAAGTTGCAGACCGCGGACAGCAGAATGGTCACCGCAGACGCGTCTTCAGGCAACTGTCGCAGTCCTGACTTCAGCAGGACCTGACCGATTGCACCCAGCGAGATGGCGACCAGCAGGATAAGGAAGAACGGGAGCATGTTGGGGCGTGCGGATGTCTCCATAGGTTTGCCGGCAATCAGGAAGCAGATAAGCTGGGCCACACAGAAGACTGCATGGCCCAGCCCTTCAGCAATAGTGGTAGGAGGGGACTAACCCTTCAGTTCGTTGGCTACGTCCACAGCAGAGGCGGCGTCCGGGGCATAGCCGTCGGCGCCGATCTCGTCAGCGTAGTTCTGCGTAACCGGAGCGCCACCGATCATGACCTTGACCCTGTCACGAACGCCGGCCTCGGCCAGCGCGTCGATGGTATCCTTCATGGACGGCATCGTGGTGGTCAGCAGAGCCGAGAGGGCGATGATGCCGACGCCCTTCGCGTTGACTGACTCGACGAACTTCTCCGGTGACACATCGACGCCGAGGTCCACGACTTCGAAGCCGCCACCCTCAAGCATCATGGCCACAAGGTTCTTGCCGATATCGTGAAGGTCGCCCTTAACGGTGCCAATGGCGACGACACCGCGCGGCTCAATCCCGGTCTCAGCAAGCAGGGGCTTGACCAGGTCCATGCCGGCGTGCATCGCACGTGCGGCAATGAGGACCTCGGGAACGTAGAACTCGTTGTTCTTGAACTTCGTGCCAACTACCGACATCCCGGCGATTAGGCCCTCGTTGATAACGTCTGCCGGGGCCACGCCATCATCGAGCGCAGCCTTTGTCAGCTTTGTCGCCTCGTCGCGTTTTCCCTGGATGATAGCGTCCGCCAAGGCTTGCAGATCCGCCATTTTGGGTCTACCTCCCTGTGGCTTTCCTCCCGGCCAGCACGCCGGTAGCAGCAACCTGATAATACTAACCGATTCGGCCCTTGCGCTGCAAGGGCTTGAGGCCCTTTCGAAGGTCCGGTAAGGCACGGAGGGTAGCGCTTGCGCTCAAAGACTACGGAAAGACCATTGCATCCATGAAAGCCATCTGGAACTGCGGCAGCCGTGACAGCTCCACGTGCTCTGCCGCTGCCGCAAGCTCAGCAGCACGCCGGCGCTCCTCCAGGGAGATCAGGGCAAGCAAAGCACCGGCTCCCGCAGCATTCCCGACGCCCTTGATGCGCTCCACCGGCACCGGTGGGAGCATGCCCATTCGTAGAGCGCTCACCGGGTCGACGTAGTTCCCGAAGGCACCGGCAAGGAGCACCTCGCCGAGCTCTTCGGGCTCGAGCTCAGCCATCTCCAGGAGCAGATCGACCGCCGCGCGCACCGCACCCTTGGCTAGCTGGATCTGCCGCACATCGCGCTGTGACAGGTACACGGGAGACGCGTCGTCGGGATCGCTGAGGATGAAGCGGCGTGTGTTGCCTTCGCCCACGAGTCGTTGGGCGACCTGCGGCGAGGTACCTGCCGGCAACTGCCCGTCGACGAACCGACCGGAGCTCTCCACTACGCCGAGTTCGAGGACCCGCGCCACTGCATCGAACAGCCCTGAGCCGCAGATGCCTGTTGGCTGCTGCCCACCGATGGTCTGGATCTCGATGCCCTCATCCTTGAGGCGCACATGCTCGATCGCACCGGGCGCGGCCCGCATGCCATGCTCGATCTGAGCCCCTTCAAAGGCCGGACCGGCGGCGCAGGAGGCGACCAGCAGCTTGCCCTTCGCCCACAGCGCAACCTCACCGTTGGTGCCGATATCGATGGCAAGAACCGGATGGCCCCGATCGAGCATATCCGTCGCCAGGATCACGCCGACCGTGTCCGCACCGACGAACCCGGCGATGGTCGGCAGACAGAACACGCTGCCTCGCGGATGCATGGCGATACCGGCCTCGGCCGGTGCCAACTCGTGAGCGCGTGTGGTCACGGGGATGTAGGGCGCCTGAGCCAGGTTCCGAGGGTCAAGGCCCATGAACAGGTGGTTCATCGCCGTGTTCCCGACGATCGTGACCTCGTAGAGGTCCTCGGTCCGGCAGCCACACTTTCCCAGGGCTTCGGCGATGATCCCATTGATGGTCTGCAGGACCAGCCCACGCAGCGTCTCTACACCATCTTCGTGAGTGCCGCAGTACTCGATGCGGGAGATGACATCCGCTCCGTGCCGTCCCTGTTCATTGTAGGCGGCGGCCGTGGTCAGCGGTCGGCCGGTCAGCAGGTCGACGAGGTAGGCGACGACGGTCGTTGTGCCGATATCGACGGCCACGCCGAGAGTCCTGGGCCGCTGCGAGCCGGGGCGAACGTCCACCAAGCGGCTCCCAACGATGGAGGCAATGACCTCGAAGTCACCTTCGCGCAGGGCTCCGGCCAGCACCCTGAGAGCGGCGGGGCACGCGTGCAGCGTCGCCGTTACCTGCGAGAGGGCGCCATCGAGGCGGTCGAAGTCGCTGCGCTGGTCATGGATGCTGGGGGCCGGCAGCTTGACGTGGATCTGCCGGGCATTCGGGTGGAGCTTGACGGGACGCACCAAGTCGCCGTTGAGGGCCTTCTTGCCGATGACATGGGCTTCTGGCGGTACCTCGATGACTGCGTCGCCCTCGAGCCGGGCCTGACAGGCAAGCCGGCAGCCGCTTTCCAGCTCCTCAGGGGTGAGAAGCTCCACTTCCTCGACGGTCGGCTCGGACAGGGAGCCGGACAGCACGGTCACGCGGCATTTGCCACACTTGCCACGCCCGCCGCAGGGGAGATGGAGACTGAGGTCGGCTTCGTGGGCTGCTTCAGAGACAGTGATAGAGGCTGCGACTGCAGCCTCTATGCCATCGGGCTCAAAGCGAACGTTGACTGTCATGGACGGCAACACACCGCTATCGAGCGTTCGGCGCACCGCAAGGACACCGCCGGTTCGGAGTCTTCAGAAGGGCGCCTTTGGCCGGGGACACGAGCCACAGCGGGCGACGAAAGCCCCGCAGCTTTGTGCAACTCGGCCCGGGGGAACGACTGCTCGACGGATGGGACTAGTAGTAGGCGAGGCTCTTGCGGGCTTCGCCGGCCTCCCGGGTACTACCGTCGATCTCAAGTATCTTCTCCAGAGCAGGCCGGGCACGCTCATACTCGCCCAGCATCTCCAGGGATCTGGCAAGGTCGAGCCAGTAGCGCTGGTTCTCTGGCTCCAGTTCCGTGGACTTCTCCATCCGGGCAATGGCACGGTCGAAATCGCCCGTGTTGAGCAGCACGTGCCCGAGGGCCCACCAGCAGGCGGCTGCGTCGGGGCACGCGCGCACCGCGTCCTCGAGCAAAGGCAGTGCCTTCTCGTAGTCTCCGCTGAGGCGGGCCTTGTTTGCTTCCTCGAAGAGCTGTTGGGTTTCTTCGTCCATTGGGCTCCAGCTTTGGCAGACGAAATGGGTGGCCACAGGGCTACGTGGTCTCTCGACCTGATCTAGCCAAGCCGGGCGCCGACAGTAAGCCGGGCGCCACGCAGGAACTCAGGTGCCGTCATACGCTTCTTGCCCTCGAGCTGCACTTCATCCAGCCACAGGCGGCCGTGACCGCAGGTCACCGCCGCCGCCTCGGTAGACACTTCCACGAAGGTCCCCACTTCTCCTTCCCCACTCTCAACGATCGTGTCGGCGTCGAGGTGGGCCCGGAGCACACGCAGCCCCTTGCCTGCTAGCGTCGTATGGGCGGTCGGCCAGGGATTGTAGGCTCGGACGGCCCGCTCAAGGGCCTCTGCCGGCAGGTTCCAGTCGATCAGGCCATCGCCCTTCTTCACCGAAGGTGCGAAGGTGGCCTGCGCGTGGTCCTGGGGAACTCGCGGCGCTGTACCATCGGCGATCAGAGCCAGAGCTTCCAGAAGCGTCTCAATTCCCAGGTCTGTTAGACGGTCCGTCAGCGTCCCACAGGTGTCCTCGGGCAGTATGTCCAGTTCGCGCTGAAGGATGACATCGCCTTCATCCCAGCCCGGGGCAATGTGCTGGATGGTAACCCCGGTTCGTTTCAGCCCCTGCAAGAGAGCATGCTGCACGGGAGCGGCGCCCCGCAGCTTCGGCAGCAAGGAGTAGTGCACATTGATGCACCGGCCGACCGTACAATTCCGAGGTCCGCAGGGCAGCTTCTGGCCGAAGGCCACCACCACACAGGTCTCCGGGTTCCCCTGCTCCAAGACCGCACACGCACCGCTGCATTTTCCGGCTTCAGGCTGCAAGACCTGTGCCCCGATCCCCAGAGCCTGCTCCTTGACCGGTGATGGCACCGGCGTCCTGTGCCGTCCGCTGGGCCGGTCGGGCTGCGTCACGACACCTGTGACCTGGTGGTGCTGCGCCAGGGCCGACAGGTACCGTGCCGACAGGGCCGGGGTACCGAAAAAGGCTACCCGCATGGTCTACCCCGCCTCTGCCTTCTTGAGCATCTGCGCGAATCGCGCCACTGCCTCCTCACGCGTGGTGGGGACCAGGGCGTACCCGTCTTCATCGTCCTGATCCGGCACAAGCCAGCCCAGGGTATCGAGGTCCACGGTGTCTATGAAAAGCACGCCGTTGAGGTGGTCGATCTCATGCTGCAAGGCACGGGCCAGCAGCCCCTCGGCCTCGATCTGGACGCGATTGCCCTCGACGTCCAGGCCCTCTGCCTTGACCTTCGCCGCCCGGGTCACCATTCCCTGGAGAGTGGGCAGGCTCAGACATCCCTCCGGACCCTCCTCCTCGCCTTGTCGCTTCATAATCCGGGGGTTGATGAGCGCATGGACGCGATCTTCCCCATCCCCGCACTCCAGGACCACGATCGCCCGCACCGACTCACCGACCTGGGGCGCTGCAAGTCCCACGCCGGGGGCCTCAATCATCGTCTCGGCCATGTCCGCCAGCAACTCGACGACCTCAGGGGTGATCTCCTTGATGGGCTTGGCCTTGCGGCGCAGAATCGGATCGCCGCAGAACACTATATCCCGCTTCGCCATTTGCCACGTCCTCACTTCTCGGCTTCGTAACCCAGCGAAGGCGTCTCACTCGTTTTGTGAACGCCCATCTCGCAGGGCCGGTTCCTCGGAGAGCCCTCCAGATCGACTCCGGGGGCTCGTTACATCATGTCCATTGGGTCAACATCCACAGTGATGACCGTATCGCCCGTACCGCCAAGGCGCTCGAGCACCGTATCCACAACCTCACGGACAGATACCGCGTCAGGGCCCTTCACCAGCAGGTGGTAGCGCCATTGGCCGCGCAGTTTGTGCAGCGGCGCCTCGGCCGGTCCCAGGAAGTGGACTGCACCCTTCTTGTGCGCGAGGCCCAACTCCTGAAGAAGCACGGCACAACGTCGTGCCGTGGCCAGAGCACGCTCTTCCTCAGCGTCCGTGAACCCGATCTTGATGAGACTTACGTAAGGAGGATACATGTTTGCGCGGCGTGAATCAAGCTCCCTTTGATAGAACGCCGCGTAGTCATGATGGGCCGCCGCCTCGATGGCGTAGTGGTCCGGGTTGTAGGTCTGAACGATCACTCGTCCGGGCTTTTCTGCGCGCCCGGCGCGGCCACTCACCTGGGTAAGAACCTGGAAAGTTCTCTCGGCCGCACGGAAGTCCGGCCGGTTCAGCCCGGTATCCGCGTTGAGCACGCCGACCAGGGTCACATTTGGGAAGTCGTGCCCCTTGGCGATCATCTGCGTACCCACCAGGACGTTGGCCTTCCCTGCTGCGAAGCTGCCCAGAATGTCGGCATAGGCTCCCTTACGTCCCGTTGTGTCGCGGTCCATCCGGGCTACAAGGGCGCCCTCCATCAGCCTCTCCACCTGGTCCGCAACACGCTCGGTTCCCAGGCCATGGAAGCCGATGTCATACCCCTTGCAGTTGTCGCACTGATCCGGCACGGCACGCTCGTAGTCGCAATGGTGGCAGCGCATCCGTCGCGTGCGATGGTGGTAGGTCAGGGACACCGCGCAGTCGGGGCAGCGGAGGCTGAAGCCGCATTCCCGGCACATGACGAAGGTGGAGAACCCGCGACGGTTGAGAAACAGGATGGCCTGTTGCCCGGCAGCAAGGCACTCCTGCAGAGCCTCCAGAAGCGGCCGGGAGAAGGTGCCGTCATCGCGACCGCGAGGCTCCTCACGCAGGTCCACCAGTTCCACCGGCGGCAGTGGGCGGTTATCAATGCGCTCCGGCAATTCGACCAACCGAAGGGGTAGCCCATTGCTACCACAGGAGGCCGGAAGCGCCTCCGGTGGCGTCGATGCGGCGAAGTAGGTCTCGACCATGGGTGTGGCGCTTCCCAGAAGCAGCACGGCGCCTTCGCGTCGGGCTCTCTCTGCCGCCACCTCAGCCGCTGCATAGCGGGGCTCTGAATCCTGCTTGTAGGCTCCCTCGTGCTCCTCATCCACCACGATCACGCCCAGGTCATGGCACGGGGCGAAGATAGCAGAGCGAGCGCCGACTACGATGTCCGCGTCGCCACGCCGGATTCGCTCCCACTCGTCATGGCGTTCCCCAGGTCCTAGCGCACTGTGGAGCAGAGCCAGTCGAGCGCCGAAACGTGACTGGAAGCGCCCGACGGTCTGGGGAGTGAGCGATATCTCGGGGACCAGGACGATCGCACTGCGCCCCTGCGAAAGGGCCGCATCAATGCTCTGCAGGTACACCTCTGTCTTGCCGCTTCCCGTGACGCCGTGCAGCAGGAAGGAGACCGGCTCGCGTCGATCGAGGGCTGCCCGGACCTGGTCGAGAGCCGCTTGCTGGGCGGGATTCGGCGTCAGGCAGGTCGACGAACCGCAGCGCAGACTCACGCCGGTCGGGGTCCTCAGGAGGCGTTCCGACTGCACCTGAACCAGACCAAGCTTCACGAGGGCCTTCAGGGGCTCCCGCGGTAGCTCGGAGCTGCGTACGGGCTCGCCCGCGGCAGACAGGAGGGTCGAGATCACCTCGGCACGACGCGGGCTTCGCCGCTGCAGCCCGCTGATGACCTCCTGCCAGTCGCGCTCGCCGGGTGCGAGGCAAGCGAACTGCTGCATCTTGTCCGAAGCGGCCGGACGCCGCAGACGCGAGGTCTCGATGACCAGACCCTTGCGCCGGAGCGCTGCGACCGCACTGGAGACCCGCGACGCCACGTCCTTGTTGGCTCCAAGGGTCTTGACGACCTGGCGCACACTCACGCCGTCCTTCTGCTGCAGGACCCGCAGCACCACCTGCTGGCTCGGCGCGCCGGAGAGGGACTTCACAGCCCCAGACTCCTGCCCTCGCGGGGTGAGCTGCAGGACCCGCTCGGTCTTGCGGCTGCTGCCTGGTGGAAGCAGGCACTTAAGGGCTGCTGCGAAGGGCGCACGATAGCGATCTGCCAGCCAGCGGGCGAGGTCAACCTCGTTCTCGCTGAGAGGGTCCTCGTCGAGCACCTTCTCGATCACAGGCTTCGTGGCAAACGCCGGGGGCGTCTCCGTCAGGCCGACCACGTAGGCACAGGCGGTCTGGCGGCCAAGAGGCACGCGCACGTAGCTGCCGACCTGGATCAGGTCGCTCAGCTCTTCGGGGACCAAATACGTCAGTACCCGGTCCAGTGACCGGGTACTGAGCTCAATCACGACTTCGCAGAAGGTCCCCTGCTGTACCTCTTCGTCAAACAGGGACGGTTGGCTTGCGTTCATGATGGATCGGGCAGGCAGGTGGGTACCACAGGGCCCCTAGAGACCCGCGGCCTCCTTGAGCTGCTCGACGCGGTCTACTTTCTCCCAGGTGAACTCCGGCTCCTCGCGGCCGAAGTGACCGTAGGCAGCGGTGCGCCGGTAGATGGGGCGACGCAGGTCCAGAGTCTCGATCATGCCGGCAGGCGACAGGTCGAACTGGTTGAGAACGATGTCGGCGATGCGATCCTCCGGGATCTTGGCAGTGCCGAAGGTGAAGACAGCAGCGGAGAAGGGCTTCGGGTCGCCAATGGCATAGGCAATCTGCAGCTCGCAGCGGTCTGCCAGGCCGGCAGCGACGACGTTCTTGGCGATGTACCGAGCCATGTAGGCGCCGGAACGGTCAACCTTCGTCGGATCCTTGCCGCTGAAGGCGCCGCCGCCGTGCCGGGCCAGGCCACCGTAGGTGTCGACGATGATCTTGCGGCCGGTAAGTCCGGTGTCGGCCTGAGGGCCGCCGATCTCGAACACGCCGGTGCAGTTGACCAGGACCTCCATGCCGGCGTCCCGCAGCTCTCTCGGGATGATGGGCTCGACGACGGTCTCGATGAGATCGGCGTGCATCAGCTTGCAGTCCATCCCGCGTCGGTGCTGAGCCGCCAGGAGGACCTTTGTCACGGCAACGGGCTTGTCGTCCTCATAGCGCACGGTTACCTGGGTCTTGCCGTCCGGTCGCAGGTAATCCAGCGTCCCGTTCTTGCGCACCTCTGCCAGCCGCCGGGCCAGCTTGTGGGCCAGCATGATCGGCATCGGCATCAGTTCGGGCGTCTCGTTGCAGGCGAAGCCAAACATCATGCCCTGGTCGCCGGCACCACCGGTGTCCACGCCCTGGGCAATGTTGGGCGACTGTGCATGGATGGCGGTCAGCACGCCGATGGTCTCGGCGTCGAAACCGTACTTGGCACGGGTGTAGCCGATCCCCTCGACCGTGCTCCGAACGACTTCGTCGACGGGAACGTAGCAGTCGGTGGTTACCTCGCCGGCGACGATGCAGGTGCCGGTGGTGACCAGGGTCTCAACCGCCACACGCGCCTTGGGCAGGTTGGTGTCATGGGCCATGATGAAGTCGAGAACTGCATCGGAAACCTGGTCGCACACCTTGTCGGGATGGCCTTCGGTCACGGACTCGGAAGTCAGGCTATAAACCTTCGGCAACGTGGTGTCCTCCCTTGTGGAGACAGCCTTCAGCCAATCAGCTTTTCGATTTCGTCCCAGATCGCTATCGCGATGTCTCGTTTGTCGGCCTGCGGCACTCGCCGCATCTCGCCAGTCCGATGATAGATGGTGACTTCGTTCGTATCGCCGGCGAACCCGGCGCCTGGCGCCGTTATGTCGTTGGAGACGATGGCATCCAGATTCTTGCGCTGGAGCTTGCCCAGGGCATTCGCCTCGACCTCATGCGTCTCTGCGGCGAACCCCACATGTATCCGCGACCCCTTGCGCGAAGCCAGGGTCGCGAGGATATCCGGCGTCTCCTGCAACTCCAGGACCAGATGGGCCGTGGCGTCCGGGGCTGCAAGGTCGGAAGTCTTCTTGATCTTGTGGTCGGTGCGTCGCACCGGCGAGAAATCCACCGGGGCTGCAGCGGCTACCAGGACGTCGGTCTCATGATGCCGGGCCGAGACGGCCTCCAGCATCTCCGCCGTCGTATCGACCGGCACGACCTCGGCACGCCAAGGAGCACGCTCATGAGTTGGCCCGGTAACGACCGTCACCCGGGCTCCCCGAGCCAGCGCCTCCCGGGCCAGGGCATAGCCCATCTTGCCGCTGGAGGGATTCGAGAGGAAGCGCACCGGATCAATCCACTCGCGGGTCGGTCCGGAGGTGATGAGCACGCGCTTCCCAGTCAGCTTGCTCTCGGTCGGCCCGAGCGCCTGGTCGACGGCATCGAGGATATCCTCGACCGCGCTGAGGCGGCCCATGCCCTCTTCCCCACAGGCCAGATGACCGCAATCAGGCCCGACGAACCAGTAGCCGAGGTCCCTTAGGGTAGTAACGTTCCGCTGGGTGATGGGGTTTCCCCACATGCGCCAGTTCATGGCCGGTGCGAAGATGACCTTGCCCGCCGCGGCACTGATGGTCGTGGTGAGCAGATCGTCGCAGATACCCGAGGCGACCTTACCGATCACATTGGCGGTCGCAGAGACGACGACCATCGTCTCAGCGAACTCAGCCAGCGAAATGTGCTCGATCTCCAGAGCGGCAATCGCGCCGAAGGTCTCGCAGGCAACATCCTGCCCGGAGAGAGCGCGGAAGGTGGTCAGACCGACAAACTCGGTGGCGTTGCGGGTGCAGACGACGCGCACTTCAGCCCCGGCCTGACGCAAGCGACTGACCACTTCGCAGGCCTTGTAGGCGGCAATTCCGCCGCAGACCCCGACAACCACTCGTCGCCCCTGCAGCGCTGTCTGACTCACAACCGATCGGCCTCCGCCTCCTGCAGCAGTCCGGCCTGAAGCCCGCGCCAGTCGAGGCGCCCAAGCCGGTTGCGCTCTCCCAGAAGAATGGCTTCGAGCTGGCCCATCGCGCAGGCAAGGTCATCGTTGACGACAACATACTCGAACAGGTCCAGGTGCGCAATCTCAGCCAGGGCGGTGTTCAGTCTGCGTCGCACGTCGGCCTCGGCCTCGGTCTCGCGACCCACCAGCCGGCTATGCAGAGCTTCCCACGAAGGCGGAGCGATGAACACCAGAACGGCACGGCCGCCCAGTTCTGTCCGAACGCTGCGCGCCCCCTGGTAGTCGATCTCAAGAATGATGTCCTCGCCCCGTGCCAGCGCCCGAAGGACTGGCTCACGAGGCGTGCCGTAGAGCAGGTCGCCGTGCACGGAGGCCCACTCGAGGAACCCGGACTCGCTGCGCAGGCGCCCAAACTCCTCGACCGAGATGAAATGGTAGTCGTCGCCATCCGCTTCGCCGGGGCGTGGCGCTCGAGTGGTACAGGAAACCGAGCGACTGACCTCAGGATGCGCGGCGAGCAGCTCCCGGATCACGGTGCCTTTGCCAACCCCCGAAGGGCCGGAGACTACCAGCAGGACGCCCTGACGATTCAGCAAGAGACCACCGTGAAGAGGAGGAGTAACCGGACAACAGGCGCCACCGGCTGCATCTGCAGCTCGGTCCCCTGAAGCCCGAACAGCCCTACAGGTCGCGCCTCGAAGGCCAAGGCCCGCGGGCGGTAGTGTAGCACAACGGGTAGGCTCTTGCAACGACGCGCCGGCTGAGCTTGCCAGCGCAGTTGCGAAGTGGTAAGATGACCCCCAAACTGAATACCATTCGCTTGCGAGGCGAGCGCGAGAGCGCTCATGGAAGACGGTGAGAAGCCGTCGCTGCCCCGCAACTGTAACCGGGTACGAACCCCGCTTATCGCCACTATTCCGCTTCCGCGGAATGGGAAGGCGCGGGAAGTAGGCTGATCCGGAAGTCAGGAGACGACCCCGCAAGCGCTGGGCTACAACCTCTCGAGGGAGGGGGGTGAGTGTTTCGTCTTGCCTTGCGCCGCGACTCGAGTGAGTCGCGGCTTTTTGCGTTCTGAAGACCGGGACCGAGGGCGTCCCGAGCCCAAAGGAGCCGTTCACCATGCGTCGTCGCCACGGTTTCACGCTCATTGAGCTGCTCGTCGTGATCGCTATCATCGCGATCCTGGCCGCCGTCTTGTTCCCCGTGTTCGCAAGGGCACGGGAGAAGGCACGCCAGACGAGCTGCCTGTCAAATATCAAGCAGTTGTGCCTGGGGTTTGCGATGTACGCCCAGGATGCCGATGAGGCCTTTCCTCCCGCATACTACTACGACAGCAGCTTCACGGTTGAGAATGCCTGGGACTACATCGTGAACTGGGGGAACGGCACGCACACGGTGGGGCTGATCGGCCCCTACACCAAGAACGCCGAGATCGCCAAGTGCCCGTCCTTCCCCAACGCTCAGAGTTGGGGGCGACCCTTCAGCGGCTACGGTTACAACACCACCTGGCTGGGAGCAACGGCAGAGGATCATGCCTGGGGGTATGCGCGGGCTGACCATCCCGCCTGTCTGGCTGAAGTCTCCGACCCGACGGGAACGGTCCTGCTGGCCGACAGCGCCTTCTACAGCGGCACGACGCTGTGCCAGAACAACTTCCTGCGCTCGCCCGGTGACGGCATGCGGACCAACGCTCACTACGGAGTGCACTTCCGCCACAACGGCACGGCAAACATCGGCTACGCGGACGGTCACGCGAAGTCCGTCGCCAAGCGCTGCAATCCGGACTCCCCGGTGGCGGAGAAGGACTGCGGCGACGTGAGCACCGACGCCTCCGCCTACGACCTCGACTGACCCCTCTGCCAGGAGACGCCAACACCTCCCGGAGCGTCGCCCTGGAAGGGTCAAAGTGAGACAGCCCCGGCTCGGCACAGCCGGGGCTGTCTGTTTTGTGCAGGCACCAGCACCAGCTCGGCGGTCAGCGCTGAACCTGGGCGCTGGAGATGATGTAGTGCAACTGGCGGGCGGTGTCAAAGACGAACTGCTCGGGGAACTGGCGATAGGCTGAGACTTCAGCGGTGATGTAGCCGTTGTAGCCCACGCCACGCAGCGCGTTCATGACCCGCGGGTAGTCAACGCTGCCTGTCAGGAGGCTGACGAACTGGCGGTTGTCGGTGTTGAAGTCCTTGACGTGGATCTTGACGATCCGCTCACCGAGGATGTCGATCCACTGGTGCGGATAGCCGAACAGGAGGATGTTGCCCACGTCGAAGTAAGCCTTGACCAGGTCACTGCCGAAGCTGTCGATGAAGTCGCGGAACTCAATCGGGCTGAGCAGGAACTTGTTCCACACGTTCTCGAGCGCGATGTTGACCCCTAGCTGCTCGGCGGTCGGCAGGATCTCGCGGATGCTCTTCTTGCTCAGCTCATAGGCGGCGGCGTAGGAGATATCCTCGGTCACAATACCGGGGACTACCAGGACGGTGTCAGCGCCGGACCACTTCGCCACATGCAGCGCCTGCTTAACGCCCTCGACGCCCTGCTCTCGGACAGCCTCGTCTGTGCTCGATAGAGGCAAACGCCAGTGGGTGCCGCACATCACACTATGGACTTCCAGACCTGCGTCGGCAGCCGCAGCGGCGATCTCTTCGGTCTCAGCCTGTGTCTCTACCTGGCCGATCTCAATGCCGTCCAGGCCGGCATCGGCGGCCAGTTGCATGCGCTCACGATGCGGGAGCTTCGGGCACACGAACCCGTAGTAAAGGGCCTTTTTCACAGCGGAGCCTCCTCTTCGGTCGTTGGCCATGCGTGCATGGCCGGTGGGTGCATATTCCTTGCCCTATCGGCAGGACCTTCCCCTACCAAAAGCAAACAGACCCTGGACCGTATCTTGTTCCGGAGCACGAGCCGAGGCGCTACCTCGAGGAACGCACCATACAGGCACGACACGGCCGGCCCTCTGGAGCTGTTCCCCAGGAAGGGCCGGCCTTGATCGCTACTGCGAGTCTGTGCGGCTCTAGCGCGGAGGCACTGTGATCGGCGCCGGACGTGCCGGAGTCGTCGAAGTGGACTCGCGACCTCCGGACCGAGGCGCCGACCCCGACTGCAAGTAGCGGCGCATGGTGTTGCGGTCCCACCACAGGTCGGCGAGGACTCCGGCCCGAATCTCGTCGGCGGTGGGCTCGGTGCGAGTGTTTGAGGTCAGCCACGGCTGGAGACGTTCACGAGTGGCGGTGGCACGGAAGAAGACGACATCCTCGTCGCCCTCGCTATCTGCCGACACGGGACTGGCACACCGTATGACGAGGGTCCTCATGGCGCTCTCAGTTCTCATCGTGCGCAGAGCGGCGCGGAAGGCACTGCGCAGCACATCCTGCTCTAGCTCCGCCACACTACTCGAGGCCGGCGGGCGCAGGGTCATGATGCCCACGCCGGAGTAGGTGTCGATCGAGAGTGAGGCCTTCCGGGTCAGCGGGCTTCCATCACGCCAGCGCTCCATGTACATCCGTGCCAGGACGCGGTGTTCCTCGGTAGTCAGGATCGTGGCGGCCGGCAGGTTCTCTGAGGGCGTCTTGGCGCCGGTTGCCGACTGAGGACGGCCGGTGTACCGCACCGCAGGTGGTGTACCTAGCCCGCCCGGCGCAGGAGCGGTCCCGGCACGGGGCTCACTGGCCGGCGCCAGCCCCGCCTTTGGTGCGACCGATTTCGGCGCTGTCGTAGAGGCTGCAGCAGGCTGAGCGACGCCGACGGGTGCAGGCTCCACTCCGCCCTGAGGGCGCGGACCGAAAGCCACGGCAAGCAAGTAGAAGAGCGCCCCGGCAAGAACGATGCCGCCCATCAAGAGCAGCATCCCACGCTGCCGACGCTCACGAGAGGTCGTCGCAGAGACAGTGGGGCGCGACACGACAAGCGGAATCTCAGGTCCGCTCTCCGGACCTGTTCCTGTCTCGATGGCACGAGCCCGCGCTGCCGCGAGCTTCTCCATCATGGTTGCGTCGAACTCCATCTCCAGCGCCTGCTCGTACCAGTCGACCGCCTCGGTCCACTGCCCCTGGGCTGCGGAAAGATCGCCCAGGACTGCCCGGACGGCCGCATTGCTCGGCCGGTCATTGAGCAACCGGCGGGCAAGACGTCGCGCGCCCGCATAGTCCTGGCGCTCGATCATCATCTTGACCATTGCCAGTTCATCATCGGTGCGGCCCAGGCCGCCCGAAGTGCGATCCGTTGCCAATCCTTGCACCTCCAGACGTTACGGCCCAGCCTTACTGATCGCCCGGCTCCTTGTGCTCCTCGGAAACCCCCAGGCGCTTCTCCATCCTCAGCCGTACTGCCGCGTAGCCCGTCCGCTCATATAGCTGCACGGCGTGCTTATTGCAGCAGCTTGCGTCCAGAGCGATTCGCAGCACCCCGCGCGATGTGCACCAGTTCTCCGCGAAAACCAAGAGCTCTCGCCCGTGCCCCTGACCGCGCAGAGAAGGGGCTACGTAGATATTCCGAATATACCCAATGCACGGGTCCACCATCGTGCCAATCAAGGATACCCACAGAAAGCCGCACGCTCTGCCCTCCTCCTCGAGTACGTAGAGCCCCTCCGTCGGGTTGTTCATCGCGCGGCGCAGTTCGTTGGAGTAGTCGCGCAGGAACTGGGCGGTTGCGATGAACCCGGGGAAGTTGGTCTCGTAGATCTCGCGCTGGAACTCCAGCACGTCCTCGGAGTGTCGGCGCCAATTCAGCGGCCTGATCTGCAGTGGCACAGGTCGGTTCCTCCCGAAGGTGAGTGAGCGTCTCGGGCCCACGCTCGTGTCGCGGTCGCAACGAGGCCCTATTCGCTATCCACAGGTTGTTCCCCTGTGGCAGGTTCGCCCCGAGTGTGCGGAGAAGGATTGCGCGCTATGACCACACTGAGCATCTGCAACCAGCGCCGGGTAACTCAACCTCGTCGGCAGAACCTCGCCCGCCGGACCTCGACATGGTGGGCTCTTCCGCTGCTAAGCCTCGCCCTTGGTTCCCTCATCCTGACAGCCTGCTGTGCGGAGGGCGCCTGGGAGACCTGGACCGCCTCAACCCAGCGGGACGACTGCCACTGGGTCTGGACATCGCCTGCGGGTGAGATGCAGGTTAGCCTCGTGCAGTCTGCCGAGGGCGTCTATGTGCTCACCCTTGGCCCGGAGGGACGAAGGACCGGCACTGCGACGAAGGCCACCGTCAAGACGGGCGTAGTCGAGCTGCCCGGCCTACCGCCCTTGACCTTCAGCTACCAGGGCCAGTCCCTGCGCTGCACTGTGCCGGTCGCTGCCGGTGAGTGGTTCCGGGGTCTCGGCGACGATCCCTCAGGCCTCAACCAGCGCGGCAAGACAGTCCTGTGGACTGCCGAGGGCGTGGAGCGTCGCCCCGGTGGTTCGGCCGCCTTCCCGGCACCGGTGCTGTTCAGCTCGGCGGGATACGGCCTCGCAGTCGAGGTGACCGCCCAGGGCAGTCTGGGAGTCACCGGCGAGCCAGCGCAGGTCGTGGCAAGGTCGGAAGCTGGGCGATTGGCGCTGACCCTCGTGACCGGAGCAACCGTCGCCGAGCAGATGCAGCACTACCACACCAGTCGAGGCCCGGTGACCTGTCCACCCGAGTGGGTCTTCGGAGTCTGGTTCGCACCGAACGGCCAGCACACTCAGTCCGTGGTGGAGCAGAGTCTGCGACGCTGGAAGGCTCTCGGGTGGCCTGCTCCCGTGGTTCCTGTGCGGGGCTGGGAAGGGGTCGGCGACGCCGTCACTGCAGCGGGATTCCCCGACCTGCGATCAATGGTTCAGGGCTTGCATGAGGAGGGTGCACGGGTGCTGTTGGCGGATCGGCGTGCCTTCCTGCCTCTCCAGACGGCACCGGAGGGCTCTGCAGCCCTCTTCGCTGTCAGGGAGGCCGACGGTACCCGCCGGTCGGCAACCCGCGAAGAGTGTGACCGACAGCTCCCGCGCCTGTATGAGCCCCTCGCAGAGGCCGGAGTGGACGGGCTCCTTGGGGTGTGTGCCCTGGAGCCCGGACTGGGGCCGGCGCTCAACGGTCAGGCACAGGCCTACGCTGCTTTCCCCTGGGCACGCTTCCGCGCTTCGGCGGGCTCAGACACCGTCCTCGGGCTAACCGGGAAGGGAGGCTCGCCGACACCGGGAAGCGTGGTGATCGCCGATGCTCCGCAGGCCGGCTGGTCGGGACTACGGGCCAACCTGCGGACGATCCTCTCGCTGGGTCACAGTGGCAGCGCCTACTGCGGGTGCGCGATCCCGGCGGCCGAGGAGACCGGGAAGCGGCCATCGACGGAGCTCTACCTTCGTGCCGTCGAGGCGGAGGCGCTGAGCCCCCTGATGGTCATGCAAGGTGCCGGCGGGCAGGAGCCCTGGGACTGGGATAGCGAGACCGAGACGACCGCGCAGTCCTGGAGCTGGATGCGCGAGAGCTTCTCCCCGCACCTGTATTCGGTCGCGCTGGAGTCTGCGCTGACCGGTGCTCCCGTGGCACGCTCTCTGGCCTGGGTCTCTCCTGCCGATGGGGAGGCCATGGCCGTTGATGACGAGTTCGTTCTGGGCGACAGTCTGCTGGTGGCTCCGGTCTGTACGCCAAAGGGCCAACGCAGCATCTACCTTCCCGCGGGCGGCTGGATGGACTTGATCGACGGAAGCGAGTACCACGGTCCGACCCACGCCGAAGCTCAGGCTCCCCTTACCCATCTGCCGCTCTACCTGCGCGAGGGTGCCATCGTCCCAATGAAGTTGAGCCCTGACCTGCTCCTGGGTGCCGATATGAGCGAGAGCCACCGGAAGGCCCTGGAGATCCTGCCACCCTTCGGTCATGGTCAGAGTTCCTACCTGTGGCGCTGGGGCACCGGTGAGGCCCTCCTGAACTGCCGTCGTCGGGCCGAGGAGATCGTCTTCCGCGCTCACGGTCGTCAGTTGCCCGTGCGCACGCTGCTCCGGTTCGAGGTCGGCCCGCCTGCAGAAGTGAGCGTGGACGGCAAGTCGCTCAAGGAGCTCACGGAGGAACAAGTCGCCGAGGGAGAGAAGCGAGGCTACTACTACCGCAAGACTGAGCAGGTCTGCTTCCTGTACCCCGGCGATGACTGGGAGGAAGTCACGATCCTCGAGGAGCACGGCCAGTTGCGCTTCGTCGACTGGCTGGCTCCGACCCGTGTGGCAGTCGACGCGGGTCCGGCCAAGGTCGCCGTCAGTTTGCCGGAGCTCGCTCCGGGTGCGGTGCCGTCGCTGTCCTATACCTACCTGGAATCCGGGGGCGCCATCGTAGGCGAGAAGACAGGACCCTCGCGGTGGAGCTTTGCCATACCCCTGGAGAAGGCCGAGGAGGACGAGGAGCTGGTCTGGCAGGTCAAGGCGAAGGCCAAGACCGACGAGATCATCTCCTCACGCGAGCGCCGCACGCTCGTTCTCGCACACCGTGAAACGCGCTGAAGAGGAGCGCGTTTGGCCACCAGTCTCAAGATCCTCGCGCCTGCCTGCATGGGGCTTAGGCTCTTCAGCGGCAGGCGTTACTGTGCCCTCTCCCGAGGGGGCGCTACCAACTGCAGAACCCCGTGAAAGGATGAACTGCCGCATGGACAAGCTGGGAATTGCCATCATCGGCCTGCGCATGGGCTACTCGCACTTCCAGAACGCGCGGTCACTCAAGAACGCCGACCTTATCGCGGTGTGCGACCTGGACGAAGAACTCACCGAGCGCACGCAGCGGGAGTACCAGGTCCCCTTCGCAACCACGCGGTTCGAGGAGGTTCTGGAGCGCGACGATGTGAACGTGGTCTCCATCACCACGCCGGACTACCTGCACCTTCCCCAGACGCTCGCGGCGCTGGAAGCCGGCAAGCATGTCCTGATCGAGAAGCCCATGGCGCTGAACGTGGCCGAGTGCGAAGCGATGGTCAACAAGGCACGTGAGAAGAACCTGAAGCTGATGGTCGCCCACGTCTGCCGCTTCTACGACTTCTTCGCCCAGGTCAAGCGCTGGTCGGAAGACGGAACGCTGGGCAAGCCCTACTACATTGAGACCAGCTACCTCCACAACTACGAGGTCATTCCCGGCTATGACGGCTGGCGCTATGACCCGGAGAAGCGTCATCCCTTCGTGGGCGGAGCCTGCCATGCCGTCGATCTGGCCCGCTGGCTCGGCGGCGACATCGAGGAGGTTCACGCCTACGGGAACCACTTCAACATCCCGCAGCAGAAGTGGGAAGACCACATCATCGCCAATGTGAAGTTCACGAACGGTGCCATCGGGCGGATCATGAACTCCTCAGGCTGCGCCCATCCATACAACATCGAGTGCGAAGTCTGGGGAACCAAGGGCAGCATCGCCGGCGACAACACGCACGATACCGCCCAACTCGCCCTCCGTCAGACCGGCTACAGCAAGTGGCTTAGCTATCCGAAACCGACCATGGCGAAGGCGATTGCCAGCGAGCTGTCGCACTTCGTGGACTGCATCGTCGAAGACAAGACGCCGCTGATCGACGGAGTTGACGGCGCGAAGACCATCGCCACCTGCTGGGCCGTCATCGAGTCCGTGGCGACCGGGCAGCCGCAGAAGGTGCGCAACGACTTCTAGCCGCGCGGCTGGCGGAACCGGCGACTGCAAGCAGACAGCAAGAAGGGCCGTGCCGACCTCCTCTCAGGGGTCCCGCACGGCCCTCTCGCTTTGCTGTAGTGTTGATTCCGGATCAGGGCGACCCCGGGCTAGAGCATGCCCTTCTTCAGGTCAATGACCCCGCCGGTTGCGGCTGAGCGGTAGCAGGCCTCAAGTAGCGCGACGGTGTAGAGGCTGTCGCGGCCCGAGGTAGGTGGCTCGACGCCATCCTCAAGGGCATCGAGGAGGCCGCCCAGACAGCGGAAGGTAGCCTCGCCCTTGCCGTCGCCGCCGAAGGGGTTGACCCACTGCTTCAGAGGAGTCTGGCGGTTACCGGCCTCGAAGAGCATGACGCCGTGGTGGTCGATCCCCAGCATGGCCGTCTCCCCCTCGATCAGCGTCTCGGTCCGCGCCATGGGCGAGGAGAAGCTCTGGACGTAGGAGACGGCGATTCGCTCGGGGAAGCGAAGGTGGACAAAGGCTTCCGTCTCGCCCGCGCACTGGATGGCCGGCGAGCTACGCAGGGCGCAGACGACAGCCTCGGCCTCCTTGCCCAGGAACCAGCGGAAGCCGTCCAGCCAGTGTACGCCCATGATGGCCAGCGCATGACGGTTGCTCCGGGCCATCCAGCCGTTGTCCTGGCGGAAGGTCAGGTCCTGGTGGACGGCCCCGAGGACCGCACCGATGGTCCCTTCGGCAACGATGCTCTTGGCTAACTCAAAGCCGTAATGGTACCGGTAGTTATGGTTGACGGCCAGGCCGACCCCGGCGGCTTGACAGACTTCGACGATCTTGCGTGCCTCAGCGAGACCGTCGGCCAGGGGATTCTCGACGAGGATATGCTTCTCGGACTCCGCAAGCCGCTTGATGATCTCGAAGCGCAGCGGCGTAGGCGTGCAGACGATGGCGACATCGAAGCTGCACTTGGTCAGCAGGTCATCGACGCTGACGAAGGACTTGCCGATGTGGTACTTCTCACAGAACTGCTGCAGCCGCTGGGCGTCTGGGTCACAGGCAGCGATGACCCGGACGCGGCTCTCATGCTTCAAGCAGGCGTCCAGGTGTATGAGTGAGGCGTCCCCACACCCGATTACGACCAAGTCATACGTTCCCAAGGTGGTCCTCCCCCCGGAGTGTACGTCGGGCAGGAAGGACCAGCAGCGCCGCAGCGCCCGCTTGCTCTCCCTGCCCGCTCACGCCCACGATACCACGGGCGTGACAGTTGTGGCCATGCAGCTAACCCTCGATGCCCAGATAGAGCCGCCGAGGGTTCTCGTACAGGACCGCCCGCGCCAGGTCGCCCATCATGTCGCGCTGGATGAGGCCTTCGTCGACAATCTCAGCGAGTGAATTGGCCAAGCGGTTGCGCGACAGCGTTACCTTCCCATAGATCCACTCGACACAGTAAGCGTCGGAGTAGAAGGCGTTCCACTTGTTCATGGGAAGCATCTCGAGACGGTCGCGGAAGAACTCGGACAGGGTGCTCGGCGTGAAGCCCTGCCACCAGGCCCCCGAGAGCCACAGGTTCGGATAGTTGCGGGCCAGCACAGCCGCCTCATGGCTCATGACGCGCGTCGCCATGAACACGTCGAAGTTCGTATTCCGGTGCTCAGAGAAGAAGGGAACCAGGGCCCGGAGCCACTCGGGACGGTACATGCTCACCTGCGGGCCGCCGTCTTCCATGGTCATGGAACCGAAGAAGAGCTGGATGACGATTCCCAGTTCCCCGCAGGCCCTTGCGGTGCAGTCGGCCGTGAAGGAGGCTAGCTGGTCTCGCTCGGAAGCGTCCATATGGGCGCCGGCGCAGGCCTTGTGGATGAGGGCGTTGGCACGCCCCTCCTCAATGTGGCTGTAGGTCCAGGTGATCGGAGCCCAGACGTGCAGGGCCCGCAGTTGGTGCTCAGACGCCAGCGAGTTCACCTCGGCGGTGATGGCCTCGCACACCGCGTGGGCCGAATCTGCCTCCTTGGAGATGCGTCCAAGGCAGTGACCCGCCCGGGCACTGAGAGCCGGACAGAAGAGCGACTCCCCGTAGTCATACATGAAGTACCGCTGTGGCAACCGGGCCGGAACGTGGTAGTCTGCCGAGGCCATCTCAACGCGCGCCAGGTCAAGCACACGGTCCTCCCACTGCGGATCCCCGACCCTCTCGGCCACCGCATCCCACAGCCACTCCCAGTTCGACTCGTCCAGGTAAGGGTGCTGGAACCCGTACAGGTCACGGGCCATGTTCATGAAACACCAGTGGTTGACCGTGTTTCGCGTCCACTTAAGGAAGGGCACGGCCTGCGCCACCCGGTCTTTCGGCTCGATGTCCTTGTCGAAGAAGACCTCTCGCGGGCAACCGGCGCACCGGATATCGGTAGCCAGCCAGTGGTAGGAGAGCAAGGTCCACAGGTCCGCTGCCTGCCATACTCCCCGCGTTCCCTGGTGGCTGTGCACGTCAATCGCCATGGTCTGGTCGACCAGCTCGTGGGCGTACTGTTTCAGGTCAGTCATGGAATCTCACCTGGCTCCGGGTCAGGTTACGGTGTCTCTCACACACACGCTGTTCATGACACTCAGCCTGTGCCTGCGCCCTGCATGATTTCACCGCACCGGGCGTGGCAACCTGCTTGCTCACGCATCTTCCTGCGCCAGGTAGGCAGTCAGTTCCGGAGGCGTCGGCCACTCCAACTGCACGTGCTGCTCGCGGAGCGCACTGCGGAGGCTGTCGGGCGGCACCTGGTCCAGGCTCACTCCGAGGCGGTCGGCAAGGGCTGCAGCGGTGCCTGCGGCTTGGCCGAGCTCCATCATGGTACGAGTCAGCCGGCAACTGGAGGCGGCCAGGGCACTGAAACCGGCTGCCCGGCAGGCGACGAGAAGGTTGCACATTCCACGCGGGATCAGGCACCGGTAGGGTATGCCGTAGGGCTGCCTTACCTCGCCGAGTGCTGCTCCCTGCCCGTGACGGTCCATGGCGTGGTCGGCGATCGCGATGACGTCCGTGTGGCTCTGTCCGCTCAGGCCGGCCATGAGGTCAAGCTGCGTGAGGACATACTCGGTGACCACTCGTTGGGACTCTCGCACGCCCAGCGCCGGGGCAATCCAGGAGAGACGGTAGCTGCGGAACTCGGGCCAGTTGGTCTGCACGAAATGCCAGTGACACAGCACCCGGCGTCGAGCCTCCGCATAGGCGGCTGCAGGCCCCAGGTCGAGGTACTCGCGCCCCTCCAGAGTCGGCAGCATGTTCATCATGTAGTCACCGCTCGGGAGACGGGCTGCACTCACCGAGGGGAGAGAAGGTCGCCACCAGCACTTTTGGGGCACTTCTGGTGGAAGCGATTCCACTAGCGAGGTGACAGCAGGTGTCACCCTGTAAACCAAAGTAACGCCGTTGATGCGGTCGGTAGACTGCTCGGGAGCGCCGGGTTCGCCGAAGCGCGAACGCGGCTCCTGGCCGCCCATCATCTCGCACCCGGCGGCGGCGCAGACCACGGCATCGCCGGTCGCATCGATGAAGGACCGGGCCCTAATAACGGAACCATCAGCAAGACGGACCGATCGGAGCGAGTCCGCGTCACAGTCCACTCCCACGCAGGGGGCGCTGGTGAGGAGGGTGCACTGGCCGGTCTGTGCAAGCAACTCATGGACGGCCCGCAGGTACTGGTCGGGGTCGGTGATAACACCGTGCCAGACCGCGCGACAGTAGGCCTCGTTGGCTACCTGTCCGGGAGGCACATGGCGCTGGAGGGTGTCGCGGTAGTGCAGAGCGGGATCGGGCACCAGCTCGCCACCGGGAAAGGGTACCTTGCCCTTCTCCGTGGGCCAGGACTGATGCCTGCCGAAGCTGTAGATGCCAACGCCGCCGGGAAGACGCTTGAGGCGCTTGTACAGATCGAAGGGGATGCCGGTCGTGCCGGCGCCCATCTCCCACACGTTGATCCCGGCACGGACCATCGTGCCACCGATGACGTCGGCCGCCTCGATGAGCAGCACCGAGAGGCCAAGGCGCGAGGCGGCCAGCGCAGCGGCAATCCCGCCACTGCCGGCGCCGATCACGGCCAAGTCGTACTGACCGTCACTAGACGTGCGCACAGATCACCTGGGCAAAGGGCATTGTGGGCCAATTCCCTCTTGTCGCCCGCGCACCTTCTTTCGGCAGTTCGGAGGAGGCTGAGAGAGCCCGGGAGAAGGTAGTCTTGCAGGGCTGGAGGTAGCCTCTTTGGGGGTACGACAGGCCCTGTGCAGCACAGACATCGTGAAGGAGTTGCTCCCTATCATGGGTTCGCTGGCCGACCTGGCACGACAGTTTGCCGAACCGCCGCTTGACTACTCACCCATCCCCTTCTGGTTCCTGAACGGAGACCTGGAACCCTCGGAGCTGCGCCGCCAACTGCGGCTCATGCGGTCCATCGGCATCGGCACGGTGGTGCTTCATGCCCGCGCCGGGAGAGCTGTGGAGTACCTGTCGCAGGAGTGGTTCGACGCCATCCGGGTGTGCGTCGACCAGTGCTCCGAACTGCAGATGAAGACCTGGCTGTATGACGAGGACAACTGGCCGTCGGGCTATGCAGGTGGTGAAGTGCTCAAGCGCTACCCGGAGGGGCAGGCCAAGTGTCTGGCAAGGGTTGGCTCCGAGCCCTGCGAGGGTGTTCACGTCGCCACCGTCGGCGGTCAGAGCTTCGTGCGACAACTGACTCCGTGGCATCCGGCCTATAGCGAGGGTTGGTATACGGACCTGATGGACCTCAAGGCCACGCAGACCTTCCTGGAGACGACCCACGAGCGCTATGCCGAGGCCCTCGGCGACCACCTGGGCACGACGGTAACGGCGGTCTTCACCGATGAGCCGGGCTTCTACAACCACTTCCACAACTGCGCGCCGGGGACGGTCCCCTGGACCGACGACCTGCCCGCGGAGTTTGAGCGGCGTGTAGGCTACAGCCTCCTGGACTACCTGCCGGCGCTGTTCGAGGATTGCGGCGGGAGTGAGCTTGTCCGCGTCGACTTCTACCGTGTGGTCAGCCAGCTCATCTGCGAGCGGTACTACGGGCCTCTGCGCGAGTGGTGCCGGGCACACGGCCTGAAGTCAGTGGGCCATGTGAACAACGAGGAGTACCTGGTCGACCACGTGCGGTACAACGCCGACTTCTTCAGCGCCATGGACGGGCTGGAGGTGCCGGGGATCGACATCATCGGTCCTGCAGGCGGATGGCATCGCATGCCCGACAGCTTCCTTCCCAAGCTCGCGGCCTCAGCGGCCCACACTCGCGGCAAGACCCAGGTGATCAGCGAGACCTACGGGGCCTCGGGCTGGGGCCTGTCCCCGGAGGAGATGCGACGACTGGCCGACTGGCAGAGCGTTCGAGGCGTCACGCGGCTGGTGCCCCATGCGTTCTACTATTCGGTCGAGGGGTTCCGCTACAACGAGTGCCCGCCCTCACTGTTCTTCCAGGGCCCGCATTGGCCCTACATCCCTGCCCTGATGCGCTATCTGACGCGCTGGACGTGGCTGCTGGAGAACACGCAACCGGTGGGCGAGGTCGCCGTGTACTACCCAATTGACTCGGTGCGGGCCGTTACCACCCCTGAGGTGCCGCCCTCGCTGGGCAACGGTCTGGCAGAGGAGGAGGCAGGCGAGGCCGGCAAGCTGGGGCTGGCCTTCCGCGAGCTGACGGACTCGCTGTTCCGGGCCAAGGTCGACTTCGAGGTGGTTGACGACACCGCACTGGCGGCTGCCGAGCTCAGGGACGGAGGTCTCGTTCTTGCAGGCCGCCACTTCCGCTGCCTCGTCTTGCCCCGGGGCGAGCTGAGCGACGCCGTGGAGGGATTCGTCACACAGGCTATACAGGCAGGAGTAACGGTCCTCGAGGGGGCTCCCGAAGCGGTCGTCGCTGATGCCTCGTGGTGGGCCTGCCTGACCCTGGACCCGCCCTCTACGCAGGTGACGGCGACCCGCAGGGCGACGGAGACCGGCGACCTGTTCCTGATCGTCAATGAGGGCGAGGACAACTACGAAGGCACGGTACTGCTGCCGGTGAAGGGCGAAGTGACGCAGTGGGATCTGGGTGCCGGCCAAGTGGACCCGTGGCAAGCCGAGGCGACTGAGGGCGGCACGCTGATCCGGCTGTTCCTGCTCGCCGGAAGTGCCGTGTGCTTCGGTGTGCAGTGGGTCTGAGGCGTCCTCAGGGCAGTCAGATAGCAGCGAAGGCAGCCCCGGGAAAGGGGCTGCCTTCGGTTTGGGTTCTCTGCTCAGCGGGGCATGGAGCATGAGTGGAAGTCGCTAGTCACGGTGACCAAGGGGACTGTGGTTGCCATCCCGCTCCTGGGGGCCTGGCTGCCCCTCAGCGCCCTCGTGGCGATCCTTGTTCTGTCCGTGGCCCTGCTGCAGGCCCTGGCCGGCAACCCGGTACTGGCTCAGCCCACCACGAACCGTGTCCATCTGCTGCTGGAGGTCGAGCAACTCGGCCCTCTTGATCTCGATGGCCTTAGCGTTCGGCCTCTCCGCATCCTGCAGCGTCCACAGCTCCCAGGTCTTCTGGTGGTAGCGGAGCATGAGCGCACCAAGCCTGTTCCACAGCGTCCTGGACTCAGAGGTGACCCTGATCCGGATCCCCTCGTTCAGGTTGTAGAAGCCATAGCCACGACCGGCCGTCTCGGTGCCGGTCGAGTGGTTGTCACGTGCACCAAAGACCGGCTTGCCGGTCGGGCCATTTGCCTTCCCCGGTTCGGCACAGACGCTTACGGCGGTCACCGCGAGTGCCAGGAGGGCCATGCTGATCCAGACCAATCGTCGCGTTCTCATCGAGCGTTCCTTCCGCCAGGGGTACGCCCCTGGGCAAAACATGAAAGTATGTACTACCGTCTTGTTAGGTCATGGTACCCCGTGCGGGGTTCCCGAAAGCGGGCCTATACCGATCGAAGCCCGCTTTGTTACCCGGCAGGTTCGACAGGCCTGCTCCGCGAATTGCTCGTAGCAGTTAGGAGGAGAGCCCGTGTCTGACAACGATCAGAGACCATACCACCGAGGTCTGAACCGCACTCAGAGGCGGCTGCTCCTGTGGCTCCCGCTTGTGGGGCTCTGGGCAGTGCTGTTTCTGGTGTCGAAGAGCCCCGAGAGTGATGACCGTGACTGGCCCAGCTTCGTGATGATGGCCGTCGTGGGCGGCCTCGTGTTTGTGGGAGTGTGGTTGGCGGTGATGAAGCTGACCACGCCCAAGGCTGCCCCTGAGCAGACCGTCGACGAGAAGGTTGCCCACAGCGGAGGCCGAGCTGCCCTGATCTACGGCAAGGAAGCGCCCAAGACGGCTGAAGACCAGAAGAGCGACGCCGAGTCGGAGCAAGCGCCCGAATCCTCTCCCCCGGAGCCACCGGCGGAGCCCTGAAGGCCTGCAGCACCTCCAACGCAGGTCTGCCGGACGATGAGAGCTTCCGTGCCTTCGGGGTGTCGCTCGGGTCGATGTGATGCCACAGCCTCTCGAAAGGGTTGATCGACGTGCGCACGATGAGCATGATCTGCTTGGCCCTCACCGCAGCCTCTCTTGCCCTGGCTCAACAGCCGATGACCATGGGCGACATGGAGAGCCTGACCGTTGTGTCCGCCCAGGACGCCGGCAACTGGGAACCAGCGGAAGCGACCATGACCCAGGCGGCCGCACCCGGTCTCAGTGGGGTGTCCGCTCTGCGGTTCCACGTCGAGGTGGACTACAACGCCGGTGAGAAGGCCTATCCCGTCGGGTGGCCGCGAGCCTACTACTCGCTCAAGCAGCCCTGGCAACGCACCTGGGGCGACTACGACTATCTTCGGTTCTCCGTCTACACGGAGACCTCCCGCGAGACGCTGCCCTCGAACCCGCTGTCGCTCCTCATCTACGCGCCGGACAAGGGCCACCAGTACGTCCGCAACCTCTCGGAACTCAAGAAGGGCCAGTGGGTCGACTTCGAGATCCCTGTGTGGAACATCGAGAATCCGCAGGAAGTCACGCGGCTGGGCGTCTCGCTGAGCGAGTCCAACTATCGCGACCATGACGTGGTGACCTTCACCATCCGCGATCTGTGCCTCGTGCGCCATGCGACACCAGTGGTGAGTCAGCTCACGGTGAGACCGTCCGTCGCTTACACTGACCTCCCGGTGCTGCGTGTCGGTTTCCGGGCGCTTGGCATCCCCGCAGGCAAGACGGCGGACGCCCTGGTTACGGTGACCTCCGGCGACCAAGTCGTCACCGAGTCGCGTGAGAAGGTCTCGGCCGGCCTGAACTCACTGCTGGCCAACCTGCAACTCGTGGACCTGGCCGAGGGCACCTACAAGGTCACGGTCAAGCTGGCTGGCGGGCCGGGTCAGGAAGGGTCACTGAAGGTGGTTACTTCGCCCTGGGCGAGATGACCGCAGTTGGGACTGCCGCAACCGGATCAGCGCTCAACCATTCCGTGCCTGTATTGAGGCTTGGAGGGGACCGTAGATGCCTTATCTGCTGTTTGCCATCCTGCTGACAGTGCCCCTGGCGGGTCAGGCTGCGACGTACCAGTACGACTTCGGCACCGACCAGTCGGGGCTCATGGAGGGCTTCACCCGAGTCACCGACAAGGCCGCCTACACTGCGGAGAAGGGCTATGGCTGGACCGCGGCGGGCAACATGAAGCCCTATGTCCAGGTCTTCAAGGACGCGGTGCCCAATCCCGGCCGGGGTACCGTCGATCCGCCCCGGATGTACACCAACGCTCTCACCGAGGACTGCCTCGTCGGCGATGCAGCGCGCACCTTCCAGGTGGACGTGCCGGCCGGTGAGTGGCGGCTGTACGTGCTGTGCGGCATCAGCTACGGCATGCCGGCGCAGTACTTCGACTTCGACGTCACAGTGGGCGGCCAGAAGACTCGCGTGCAGTTCGAGGGCAGCTACCAGTTCCGCAACCTGCGACTGTCGGCGACGACCGACGGCAAGCCCCTGCAGATCACCCTCGACCCGCGCAGTAAGTGGGCGCTGAACGCGATCATGGTCTGGAACGCCGCGGAGGATGAGAAGGTGGCCGGGTTCCTGAAGCCTCTGGAGGAGCAGATGTACGGGCTGCCACCGGAGGAGATGGCCAAGTGGGAGAAGGACCCACCGCCGCCGACGGCCTCCTGGGACCCAAGGGCCGTCACCCGCACCGACCTGTTCCGGGGCTTCGTGATCTACCACAAACCCTACCTGGAGTGCGTGTACCCGACCACGAACCCTTACGGGTTCGAGCGCCGACCAGAGATCCGGGTGTTCGCCACTCCCGGCGAGTATGAGCCGCTGACCTTCGAGGTGCGTACCCTCTCGGCGCTCACCGGGGTGCGGGTTACTCCGCGAGACCTCGGCCCCATCGAGGCGAACACGATCGACGTGCGCCATGTCCGGTACATGCGAGCACGGCCGAACTACACCACGATGTACCGCTACCGAATCGTGCCTGATGTGTTGGAGCGCTTCGACGCTCTCTCCCTTCCAGCCAACGAGAGCCACCGGTTCTGGCTGACGGTGCAGGTTCCGGAGGATGCGAAGCCCGGCATCTACGAGGGGAGTATCGAGTTCACCGCAGAGGCGGTCCCGGGGCAGCCGAACAAGGTCACAGTACCGGTGACACTGCGGGTTCTCGACATCAAGCTTCAGGAAGACCCCTCCAAGATCCACGGCATCTACTACTACGACCCGCTGGACCAGTGGGCCAGGGCGACAGACGAGGTGTCGAAGGACTACTTCTGGCACAAGTCCGAGTTGGAGCACGCCGACATGGTGGCCCACGGCACCCGCAATGTAGTGATGAGCGCCTCGTGCGGCGCGGCGGACGCCGAGGGCAAGTTCACGGCCAACTGGACGGCGCTCTCGGCCAAGATCGAGATGGCCCGCAAGTTCAACTTCACGCCGCCCTTCGTGGTGGGCATCAGCACCGGTGCCGTATACAACAAGTACACGAAGGAGAGCTTCGGCGGGCACCTGCGCGGGCTCAAGATGCCGCCGCCGGAGTTCTTCACCGAGATGCGCAACATGACGGCCTTCGTCGAGTCGGAGCGCAAGAAGAACGGCTGGCCGGAGTTCCTGTACTACCCGATCGACGAGCCCGGCCAGTCGCCCGAGGCCGTCAAGTTCATGACGGAGCTGCTGAAGGCCGTTCAGTCGGCGGGCGTCCGGACCTATGTGACGGCAGACCCGACGGCCGAGGCCTTCCAGCCGATGAAGCCCTATGTTGACGTCTGGTGCACCCAGCCCTTCGCGCCGGACCGTGAGACCTTGCTGAAGGACACCGCTGCCCGCAAGGTGGAGTACTGGTGCTACCCCAACCACGTGAACGGTGAGAATGACCACACACCGGTTGCCGGAGCGCGCATGACCTACGGGTTTGGGTTCTGGCGCTCGGGCTTCAGAACGCTCATCCCGTGGATCTACCAGTCGAGCACCGGCGACCCCTTCAACTATCTGGACGGCTCAACCATGGACTTCTTCAACCGCAGCGAGCCGAACGGGACGCCGATCCCTGTGGCGATGTGGGAGGCCTACCGCGAGGGCTATGACGACTACCGGTACGTGTATACTCTGCAGACACTGATCGACAAGGCGCGGGCTCAGGGCAAGCAGGCCGAGGCTGATGCCGCGGAGAAAGAACTGCGCTCCGTGTGGGATGCCCTACGGGTGCAGGAGAAGTACAAGTACGATGACCTGTGGGCGCCGGAGGAGTTCGACGTGTACCGGTGGATGGTAGCGCGGGCGATCCTGAAGCTACACGACGCCGGTGTCCGGGAGTAGCGACCCGCAGCCTGATCTCAGAGAAGGACCCTTGCCACGCTGTCAGAGGAGGCAGTCATGTCCATCGTCAAGGTTGAGCAGTTGGCAGACCTCACGGCCGAGCGCCGCGAGGCGATCATGAGCCGGTCCATGGAGGACATCGGCGACATCTACGAGGGCGTCCGCACGATCTGCGACGACATCAGAAAGCGTGGCGACACGGTCGCTTTGGAGCACTACCGGAAGCTGAAGGACGACATCAGCCCTGCCGACCTGAAGGTGACGCCGGAGGAGACCGCTGCAGCCTACAAGGTGGTGGGCGAGGAGGTGGTGGCGCAGCTCAAGTTCGTGGCGGCCAACATCGAGAAGTTCCACCGGGCGCAGTTGGAGCGGGACATGTGGTCGGTGGAGATCGCACCGGGGATCCTGGCCGGTCGCGTCAGCCGGCCAATGGATAGCGCGGGCTGCTACATCCCGGGCCGTCAGGCCAGCTACCCCTCCAGCGTGTTGATGACCATCACACCCGCGAAGGTGGCCGGGGTCGAGCATATCGTCGCGTGCACACCACCCGACACGGGTATGGTGGCCAACGCGACTTCCCTTGTCGCCGCGGACATCGCCGGGTGCGACGAGGTCTTCAAGATCGGCGGCCCCTGGGCTGTCGCAAGCATGGCCTACGGGACCGCGACGGTGCCGCGGGTCAACAAGATCGTAGGACCGGGGAACAAGTACGTGACGGCGGCCAAGATGGCCGTCTTCGGGCAGGTGGCAATTGACTCGCCTGCGGGCCCGAGCGAGATCCTGATCCTTGCTGACGACAGCGCCAACCCGGCCTGGGTAGCGATGGACTTCTTCTCGCAGGTGGAGCACGACCAGGACGCCGCTGCGGTGCTGGTCACGCCCTGCGCAGAGCTGGCAGAGGCTGTTTCCCGCGAGATCGACCAGAGGTTCCCGACGATTCCGCGCCGCGAGATTCTTGCCCCGGCGCTGGAGAACAACTCGGCGATTCTGGTGACGAGCACCTTGGACGAGGCGATTGCCTTCACCAACGACTATGCGGCGGAGCACCTGGAGGTCGTGACCCGCGATCCGATGCTGGTGCTTCCGCGGATCAAGCACGCCGGGTCGATCTTCCTGGGGCCGTATGCGCCGGTGCCCGTGGGTGACTACGCTTCGGGAACGAACCACGTCCTGCCCACGGGACAGTGCGCCAAGATGTTCAGCGGTCTGTCCACCGACGACTTCATCAAGAAGCCGACCTTCCAGCTCCTGTCGAAGCAGGGCCTGGAGTACCTGTCCCATGCGGTGCTGACGCTGTCTGAAGCCGAGGGGCTGCCGATGCACGGCGAGACGGTGAAGGTGCGCCTGCAGTAGTTGAAGCTCCGCGCAGAACCCTTACGGGGGCAGGGCCGAAGAGGTCTTGCCCCCGTTCTGTTTGCGGAGGAGGAGAGGCAGACGGCGAAGGCTAACGCAGGTCGCCAATGAGGCGGAAGGATAGGACCTCGACCGCCAGACGCAGGTTGGCGTTGCCGCGCAACTGACGGCGCGAGTGCTCGATGTCCTCACAGGCGCGGCGACACTTGGAGGCCTGCCGACCCTCAGCGAGGGCAGCGAGTTGGTCGAGTCGGTCGGCGTTGACGACCAGGCGCTGCTCTCCGCCGGCGGTGAGAAGGGCCAGATCGCGGAACCACGAGAGCAGGATGTCGAGGATCTCGTTCGTCTTGGTGCGAAGGATGCGGTCCCGGCTGGCCTTGAGGGCCTTCTCGGCGAAGTCGTCGCTCTCGGTGGCAAGCCACCAGTCCTCGGCAGCTTCGAGGAGCTTCTCGGTGACTGCCATGCCCTCGAACCAGTCGCGTCCGGCCAGCGAGGCGGCCAGGTCGAGGAGCTTGCCCCGGAGCTCAAGCACCTGCGGGTGCTCCAGAAGGCGCAGGGCCCAGCCGATTCGTCCGCCCGAGAGGGCGACCACCGACCGCAGCACTACTGGATCGGTCTCCGGGCACAGCGTGCGGATTCCCTCTTCTGCCTGACTCAGCGGCGCTGGACGGAAAGTCAGCGACTGACACCGCGAGATGATGGTGGGCAGCAGTCTGGACAGGTTCTGCGTAGTCAGGACGAGGGTGGTGTCGCCCGGCGGCTCCTCGAGGGTTTTGAGCAGGCGGTTGGCCGAGGCCGGGTTCATGGACTCCGCCGAGCACACGATGAAGATCTTGCGTCGCGCCTGAGAGGCCTTGAGGTTCGCCTGGCTGATGAGGTCGCCGATCTGCTCGGTGGTGATCATGGCGCCCTCGATCACCATGTCCTTGGCTTCCTCGTCGCCGGCGGCCTGCACCTTCGCCTGCGGACGCACCAGGTGCACATCGGGATGGCTGTCGCGGTCGATGCGCCGACAGGAGTCGCACTGATCGCAGGCACTGGCGGGGTCGCCCTCGGCTTCGTCACCAAAGAGTGATGGACCATGCCCGGTGCAGTTGACGGCCTTGGCGAACTCGTGGGCGACGCGGGACTTGCCCACGTTCGGCGGCCCGACAAACAGGTATGCCGGGGCGATGCGCTCGGAGAGAATCGCGCGTTTGAGAACGGCAATCGGCCGCTCGTGGCCGATGATCTGTGCGAAAGACATGATGGGTTCTTCCACTCAAAGTCAGTGACAACCTGCCCGGCAGGTCCCTCCCAGGTCGTGGGGGAAGGGATACCGACTACTTGTTCTGGCCCTCCGGATTCCTGAAGGTGGGGCCCTTGGAGGCAGACGATGGTCGCTACTGGGGTACTGGTTGTACTCGGGTTGGCATGCCAGGCTTTCGCGGCAGAGACTCCTGCCGGGCATCTACCCTGTGAGCCGCTGGGCGAGCCGGTCAAGATCGGCGCCCTGGGCGTGAGTCTGGTGACGCCGCATCCTGCAGGCTACCACATCTCCTGGTTCGGTTACGAGTCGTCGGACAGGATGGGCGTGTTGAGCGTCCGCACGGACAACGGCGAGACAGCCTGGTACGACCTGCTGGGCTACGGCAAGTCACATGTCCTGATGACCCTGGGTGCTGACGGCGCCCTGTACCTCTACGCGGGGAATCCAGCCCACTTCCTGCGCCTCGACGTGGCCGGCGGCAAGCTGACCGATCTGGGCGTCCCGGCCTCTCCGGCTTCGTACTGGATGGGCACCAGCCTCGCCCAGGGCTCGGATGGCACGGTCTACGTCGGCTCCTACCCGCGCACCTACCTCGTGGCCTGCGACACTCGGACAGGCAAGGTGCGCAACCTCGGCCGGATCTCCGACGACGAGAAGGAGCGCTACATCATCAGCGCAGCCGTCAGCGCCGACAACCAGGTGTACTGCGGCATCGGCCTCCACCATCGCGAGTTGTGGTGGGTCGATCCCGCCACCGGCGCCAAGAAGCAGCTTCTGCCCACGGAGATGACCGAAGCGCAGGGGAGTCCACAGGTCTGGACGGCTGCTGACGGCCAGGTCTATGGCGCCTCGGGGAACACCAAGTTCCGGGTTACTCCCCAGGGCATCGAGGTCTTGACGGAGACGCCCGGACGTGCGGCGACCGAGACCCGTCTCGCAGGCGACTTCACCGTCCTTGGCCTCGATGACGACGGCCGCCTGGTGATGAAGAACGCAGCTAGCGGCGAGGTCCGGACCGTGCAGACCAACCACAAGCCCCGGCTCATCGGCATCTACAGCGTGGGCTGCGAACGCAAGGGTGTGCTCTATGGCGGCGCGGTGTTCCCGGGCCTGGTGTACTCCTGCGACATGGCGACGGGCAAGCTGAGCAACCTCGGCGAGCTGTGCCCCGGTGCGATCCAGATCTACGATACGATCAGCCTGCCTGAGGGCCTGTTCATGGCCAGCTACATGGGCTGCAAGCTCGATGTGTATGACCCAGACCAGCCGATCGAGGCCGGCAAGAATCCGCGGCACATCACCGGCAGCATCGCCGGCCAGGAGCGGCCGGTCCAGTGGGAACTCGGTCCCGACGGCAACCTGTACTTCGGCACGACCCCGGCCAAGGGCAGACTCGGCGGTGCGCTGGTGCGGCTGAACCCGAAGGACCTGACGCTGAAGACGTGGCCGGACCTCGCCCCCAACCTCAGCCCGACCTACCTGACCGCCGTGCCGGAGACCGGTGAGCTTTTCTGCTGCACCAGCGTCGGCGGTGGGAGCAGCGCGATCCCCGTGGAGACCAAGGCCTGCGTGTTTCTGTGGAACCCGGCGACGGAATCCATCGTGTGGAAGGGCGAGGCACTGCCCGGCGAGCGTGTCTACGGGAGGGCAATCCGCGCGAACAACGGCCTTCTCTACGGTCTCGGCAGCGGGAAGTACTACGTGTTCGACCCAGTGAAGCGGCAGGTAGTCACTACCGGCGACCTGCCTGTGCAGCGCCGACGATTCCCCGAGCTGAGCGACTACCCGGTTGGCCCGAAGGGCCTCATCTACGGGATCGGCGATGATGCGCTGTTCGCCCTCGATCCGACGGACAACACGGTGCGCGTCGTCGGTCACCACCCGGCGCTTGAGAAGGCGCAGGGGTTCCTGGTTACGCAGGACGGGACTTTGTACTTCGGGGCCGGTCCGACGCTGTGGCGCTGCCGGATTCCACAGTCCTGATCGAGCGATCCTTGCCAGAGTGAAGTGACGAAGACAGCCCGGGGCGCTCAGCACGCACCCGGGCTGTTTGCTGTCTGCTCTCGGGATGAGGAAAGCCTTCCGGCAGCGCGACAGAGAGTGCCGTCGCCCTACTGCGCGAACTCCAGCGAATACAGGTCGGCGTCGCGAAGCTGTACCCGCAGCCGGACGGTCTTGCCCGCCAGAGAGCTCACGTCGGTCTTGCCCTGCCAACTCACGAAGCGATCCAGCTCGTTGCCATACAGCACATCGTTGTCGGAGAAGCTGAAGCCCGGGTAGGGTGTCCCCTGCTCATCACAAAGCTCGCAGCGCAGGTAGCCCATGGCCGAGGTCTCGTAGTTGAGGCTCAGCGACTTGCCGGTGAAGTTGAAGGGGCGTGTGAGCATCTCGCCGCCCTCTCCCCCACCGTGGACCGACACGAAGCCGTCGAGGCGCACTGTGCCCCGTCGTAGGTAGGCGGACGGATAGCGGTAATGCTCATTCCAGTACAGGGACAGCTCGGTCGGCGAGGTCTGGGCCATACCCCAGGAGATGTAGTTGTTGCGGTCGGTCCAGCACAAGGGGTCGAGTGCAGGACGCAGGAAGGCCTCCACCCAGCGCTCGAAGTGCAGACCGTCGCGGCTGCTCATCAGCACCCCGTCGTTGATCCCCAGGTCTGAGTGCTCGGGCACCTTCTTGCGATTCGGGACGAACCTGCACGGGAAGCCGAGGTAGATATGCGGCGCCCGGAGGTAGGGCAGCGTGGCATTGGTGTACAGGTGCTCGACGGGTGCGTCGCCGTAGTCCAGCCAGGCAGGCTGCGTCCAGTGCAGGAAGTCCTTGGAGGTGCTCATCATGATGTCGCGCACGCCGTTGCGGAAGCCACGGTGGAACTCGACGTACTCCCCGCGCAGCTCATCCCAGAAGGCCAGGTTCTGCGAGTCGAAGGCGCCCTCGGTGATGACCGGCTCCTCCTGCAGCTTGCGCCAATGGATGCCGTCGGGGGATGCAAAGGGCACGAGGCTGCTCTTGGGCCCGGCACTGGCGACGGCCTTGTAACGCTGATCGGCCGGTGCTGCGGGGTTGGGATCCTTGAAGGGCGTGAAGTTGTGGGTACCGGCGCCCATCCAGACGATGTTGTTGTCACGCGAGCCTTTGAACTCGTAGAGCCCCAGGTTGGGCTTGGTGAAGTTGATGCCGTCCTCACTCTCGGCCATGCAGGTGCAGGCCTCTGCACCCTCGCTGTTCCAGCCGCGATAGTAAAGGCGGACCTTCCCGTCGTCGTTCACGACGGAGACGTACACGCACACCGGCCCCTCCCAGGGCTGGTCGAAGGTGAGCGCGATGTTCTGCGGCTGGGGATGGTGCAGTTCGCGGCCAACCTGCCCGGACAGACTGTCAAGCAGGAAGCTGTCGACGAACAACTCGCGGCGCGATCCGAGGTCTACCATTGCCTTGTCTCCTGGTTGGGCTCTGGGGATGCGGCCCTGACCGGGCTCTCTGCCTCCCTGCACGGTCATCTCGACGTCATCGGCATCGATGGTGCCGACGTCCGCGGCGTAGGCGTAGACGGCGGTGCTGACCAGTAGAGCATCGACCGGCGCGGTCGTCTCGACGCTTGCCTGCATCCAGCCCTCGGTCGGACCGGGTATCCGCGTGAAGACGTTGTGGATGCGGTTGCCGGTCTCGTCGTAGAAGTTCAGGTACACGCCGGGGCTGCACTCATCGGCGGTGCGGAACCATGCGGTCGCCCGGTACATCCCGCCGGGTCGCGAAGGAATACGCTGGGACTCGTACATGATTCCGGCGGCGGGGTCCTTGTCGACCATGCGAACATAGCGGTCGCCCTGATGGCCTCCATCGGCTCTGAGCTCGACGGGGGTCTCTGGGACCCTTGCCGTCCAGCCGACGGGCGCTCCGGTCGCCTGGTCAACCTCCTCGAAGCCGGGGTTGACGATCAGGTTCTGGCAGAAGGCACTGAGGGGGAGCAGCAGCAGGAACAGGAGTGGGAACAGCCGAAGACCAGGCAACACAAACATTGAACAGCCCTCCGGGACCTGAAGGATGCGTCGGGCCTATTCGCCCCGGCCGGTTGCCTGTCCTCCGAAGGTCAGACGTTGTAGCCCGACGACCTCAGAGATGCCGCAAGGGGAAGGCTCGGAGGGGACTCAGACTAGGGCTTGTCAGCGAGGGCCATCACATGCTGCCAGAGCTGGGCGTGGATTGCCTCGGGGGTGTCGTCGGCGCTGAGGACGACGGCTCGTCCGGGGAAGCGCCGGGCATACTCGAGGAAGCCCTCGCGAACCTTGCGGTGGAAGGCCAGCGACTTCTCCTCGATGCGGTCGCCGGAGGCGGCCTTACTGCCGAACTTGCGTCGCATACCGATTGCCGGGTCGAGGTCGAGGACGACCAGCAGGTCGGGCTCCAGGCCTCCGGTCGCAACTTCGTTCACCCGCAGGATGGTGTCGAGGCCCAGGCCGCCGGCGTAGCCCTGGTAGACAGCAGTGGAGGAAGCGAAGCGATCACAGACGACGACCTTGCCCTCCTGGAGCGCCGGGAGAATGACCTCCGCACAGTGCTGCGCCCGCGAAGCACAAAAGAGCATGACCTCGGTGAGGGGCGTCATCTCGGGGAAAGCGGGGTCGAGGAGCAACTGCCGCACACCTTCGCCCACGGGTGTGCCGCCGGGTTCGTGAGTGAGGACCACCGGCGTGCCTTCCGCACGGAGTCGCTCGGCGAGCAGTTTGACCTGGGTGGACTTGCCACAGCCCTCAACGCCGTCGAGAACGAGGAAAAGCGGTTTCATGAGCCCCCCGGACGCCCTGCGCCCGTTTCTGGAAGTGTGCAACAGGCGGGGGATCACCCCGCCCAATCTGCGTGCCTGGTAGCCCTGGAGATGGGCTGTGGGTTACCCCTCGACGCCGGTCGGAAGGATCCGGACCCGACGCTGCGGATCATGGCCGACGCTATGCGACTGAAGCTTGTGCTTGGCGATGACCTCGTGTTGCAGGCGGCGCAGGTACGGGTTCTGCGGAAGCAACTCGACAGGCTTGTGGTCTCGCAGCGCGCGCTGAGCACCTTCCTCTGCTTCGCGCACCGCGAAGTCCTCCAGCGCCACATTGGGCCCACCGAAGGCGGCCTTGACGGCCTCGAAAACCTGGGTGTAGGTGTCACTGCGAACACCGACCACGTCAGCGCCACCCGGTGTGCGGATGGCCTCCTTGCCCTCGCGGTCACCGGAGAGGGCGAAGATCATGTCGGCGTCGGTGCGACTCCGGACCACCACGGCAGGCGCCCGCATCTCGTGCAGCGCACGCTCCAGCTTGCGGCGACCGATGCCCAGCGGGTAGACGTGACGGATGCCGTCGGACTCCTCGGCCTCCCGGACCCGGCGCTCGACGATCCTGATCTCTTCCTCGGCAGCCTCGAGTCCGTAGGCGCTCTGAGCCTCGATCTCCGAGGTGCGACGGCTGACGTGCACCTGTCCATCCGCGCCGCGCTCGCGGACCTCGACACTCACCGACAACCCCAGGAGCAGCCGGTCGACGTCGGTCGCGAGGTCGAAGTGAACGGCCAGGCGGTTGATGTCCTCGATCTCGATGACCGTGTCGAAGGTGGGCGGCGCTTTGCGTTCGAGGACGGTCTTCTGCGTCCCGCGCTTACGTGCCTCTTCATCACCCAGCGTGACGGCCTGGATCCCGCCCACCAGGTCGCAGAGAGTCGGGTTCGACATGAGGTTGGTCACACTGGTGCCGTGGGCCGTGCCGATGAGCTGAACTCCACGCTCGGCGATGGTGCGGGCGGCAGCGGCATCGGCGTCGGTCCCGATCTCATCGATCACGATGACCTCGGGCATGTGGTTCTCGACAGCCTCGATCATCACATCGTGCTGCTGCTTGGTGTTGGGAACCTGCATGCGCCGGGCATGGCCGATGGCCGGATGCGGGATGTCGCCGTCGCCGGCGATCTCGTTGTTGGTGTCGACAACGATCACGCGGCGCTTGGCCTCGTCGGCGAGAATCCGCGCAACCTCGCGCAGACGAGTGGTCTTCCCCACTCCGGGCTTGCCGAGCAGCAGGAGGCTGCGGCCGGAGTCCACGATGTCGCGGATGATGTCGACGGTGCCGAAGACCGCGCGGCCGACGCGGCAGGTGACTCCAACAACCTCGCCCAAGCGGTTGCGGATCGCGGCGATGCGGTGCAAGGTCGCCTCGATCCCGGCGCGATTGTCGCGGTCGAAGTGACCGACGCGCTGGACCACGTAGTCGAGGTCTTCGCGTGCCGCCGAGGTCTCCGCAAGGTACTCGAAACCGTCCGCGAAGCGTCCCTCCACCGGACGCCCCAGGTCGATGACGACCTCGAGCAATTCGCCCAGCTTCGGATGGTGCGCGAGTCGTTCACGAGGTGCAGGCGGGAGGATGGAGAGGAAACGCTGGATGTCGTCGGTGATGGTTTGTTGATCTGCCATACTGATGCGCACCTGCCGCGAAACTTCGTCTTGGGGCTCGCGTAACAAGTGCTAACAGGCGAAGTATAGAGCAAGCCCCCGGGGAAAGCAAGGGCACAGCGCCGGCGCTTGCCCGTTTGCACTGCTGGGCGGCCAAGCGGCACCTCAGCCACCACGCGGGCAGAGGCAACGCCAGGGAACCTCACTCTCGAAGCCCTGAGGGGCACAGGCTACAGCCGTGGCCAATCTGGTGGAGCCGTCAGGATTCGGCCGGGTACAGGCTCAGGGCGTCTTCCCAGGACTTGGTCTGGGGACGACGGGTCGCTGCCTCGGTGCTGAGCTTGAGGGGCCGTCCACGGCCATCGAGGATGACGCCGACCACACCGCCCTGGACGGTCGCGGTAAGCTCACGGCCACGACCCGCGCCGACATCGAGACCGCGGGCAGGCTCGATGCATGCCTCGGCGCTCTCTCCCTCGGCCAGCAGAACCAGGGCCAACTCGCCGCCACGAACCGTGACCTCTCTGCCCTTGAGCGTGACCTTCATGCAATCTCGTCCCTGCTGCACCGGTCCCACAGGGGCGATGCAGGTGCCCAGGGGAATGAGGCAATCGCGGTCGAAGACCTGGTGCGAGGCGTCGGGATGGACCTGAGCGAGGACGCCCAACTGCGGCATCATGAAGATGCTGTCCACGGCCAACTGTGTGACACCCTCGGGGGCGAAGGCGTCGATCATCATAAGCGCTGCCTGGCTACGCCGAGGGGCATGGGAGAGCACGCCGCCGGAGCCGATGATCAGGTCCAGGGACATCATGTTCACGAGGGTCTGGCCGGTGCTCGTGGCGCGGAAGGCGTCGCTGATGTCGCGCTGCTGCTGCACGCCCTTGAGGCCGGTGGCGAGGAGCTTGTGCTGGTCGAAGGCCAGGCGCAGGGCCTCTCGGGCCAGGGCCTGCTCGATACGCAGTCCGTAGAGTAGCTGGGGCACGGTCGTCGGTCGGATCATCTTGTTGCGGACCTGTCGGCCGAGGTCTTCGGCGTCCGTTTCGACGCTCACCCAGCGGACGACGTTGTCGATGCCGGTCTCCGCCAGGACGTTGGAGACGGAGTAGCTCATGCCCAGGTTCGCGCTGACGGTGCGGTTGAAGACACCCTCGAAGACGGAGAAGACGTCAGTGGTCGCGCCGCCGATGTCAACGCCGAGGACGTTGATCTCGCGCTCCCGGGCGACCATCTCGATGAGAAACCCCACAGCGGCCGGGGTGGGCATGATTTCTGCGTCGGTCCAGGGAATGAGACGGTCGTAGCCGGGCGCCTGGGCCATGACGTGCTCGAGGAACAGGTCCTGGATCATCGCGCGCGCGGGGCCCAGATTCTCGCTGTCCATGGTGGGGCGCAGGTTGTCGGTGATCGACAGGGCCGTCTTGGTTCCGAGTTCGTGCTGGATGGGTTCGCGGGCATCGACATTGCCGGCATAGATGACAGGCAACTCGTAACGGGCTCCCAGACGAGCGCGAGGACTGGCTGCCGCGACCAACTCAGCCATCTCGACCACCTTGCGGACCTCTCCCCCGTCGACGCCGCCGGATACGAGAATCATGTCGGGACGGAACTGGCGCAGTTGGGCGATTCGCTCGTGGGGCAGCCGGCCATCATCCAGGGCAAGGACGTCCATGACGATCGCGCCGGCGCCAAGGGCTGCTCGTTCGGCACTCTCCGCGGTCATGCGGCGGACGAGGCCGACTACCGTGACCTGCAAGCCGCCGCCGGCGGAACTGGTGGACAGGTATGCGTCGACGCCCTGATTGCCCTGGGCCGGGCGCAGGATGTTCTCGCCATCGAGGATGCGGCGACCGGAGAGCTCCTCGACCTCGGCGATTGCGTTGAGCACGCCGCGAGTGACGTCCTCAATGGGCGCCTCAACGGTGGTCGGCGCCTCACCACGCGCCCGCAAGCGGTACTCCCCATCCACCTTCTCGATGAGGATCGCCTTGGTGGTGGTGGAGCCGCAGTCGGTGGCCAGGATCACCTTGATGTCGTCAGGTCGCATGAGGCGCCTCCGCGAGGTAGCCTTTGCACGTCACCGGGAGCATCCGGGCTGAGAGTCAGGACCGCTCCTGCTCCAGTTGCGTGATAAGCCACTCGACATTGTCGCGGTTCTCTATCGCATCGCAGAAGACTCGGTACTGGTTGATGGAGAGCAGGGCCTGCAGGAGGGGCTCAAAGACCACCAGCGCCTGCGAGGCGATGAAGGTCAGCGGCTTGACGCTCTCCAGCATGAAGATGGCCGGAGTGGCCAGATGCCGGCGAAGCAGCTCGTCGGCCACCTTCTGCAACACTTCGCGCTGCTCTTCTTGCGTCGACATGGTTACGTCCGCCCTCTCGCCCGGGTTGCACACGGGAGACAGATGCCGGCAAAGCCTGGCCGGACCCGGTGCAGGAACTACCCGCGCGGCACCTTCCACTCGGGCAGATGGCGGGAGAGGAAGGCGACGACCTCCTCCGTGTTAGCGTCCAACCGCAGAAGGAAGCCTTGCGAGATGCTGCGCTCGGTGGGCTCAGCGGTGGTGCTCAGGGCGATGAAGTCGTCGCCGCGGAGGTAGCAGGCCAAGTCTTCCCAGCGCTTCGAGCGGCCATGGAGGAACCCACGGACGCTGATTCCCTCGGCATCCAGTGTGTAGGTTGAGGGGAAGAAGAAGAAGGCCAGCGACCCGGTCAGCACGACCAGGGCGACGATGCTGTAGCTGAGATGGCCGAACCCCACATAACCATACCAGGAAACCCCCAGGATGAGAAGCACACAGGCGGCCGCAGCAAAGGGCTTCTGGCGGGCCGGCCAGACGCTCCAGACAAGGGAGGATGGCTCGGGTGATGCGGGTGACTTCTTGCGCTTCGATGAGGCCACGGAACCACATCCTCGAGTCGGTGCACGCGTACGAAGAGATTCCCTCTCGGCACGCCTATCCCCTCCCGTTGGGGCCGGCAAAAAGCTGGAGGGCAAGCAGGAGAGTATGAGACCATGGGGAATATGAATGGTTGGTGGCGGTATGGCTGCCGGATGACAGTTCTGAAAAGTGGCGGCTAGATGGACGAAACGACTCTCCGACGCGTGGACAGGGCGCTGGCTGATCACTATGGTCACAAGGTCTTGGAGGCGGGCGGCGATCCACTCGGAGGACTGATCGCGACCATCCTGTCCCAGAACACGACGGCAGCGAACTCACAGGCTGCCTTCAGGTCCTTGGTGGCCCAGTTTGGGGATTGGGAGGCAGTGGCCGAGGCCGAGGTCGAGCGGATTGCTGAGGCGATCCGTGTGGGAGGTCTGTCGGACCAGAAGGCCCGCTGGATCAAACAAATCCTCGCACAGGTCCGACGTGAGCAGGGCATCCTGGACCTTGCGTTCCTGGGGCGTGCTCCGACCCAGGAGGCGCTGACCTACCTGCGATCCTTCAGAGGCGTAGGGCCGAAGACTGCCGCCTGTGTGCTGCTCTTCGAGCTGGGCCGACCGGTGTTTCCGGTGGACACGCATGTACATCGGATTGCGGGACGCCTTGGGTGGATAGGGCCCCAGGATACAGCCGAGAGAGCGCACGAGATCCTTGGCAGTCTGGTGCCGCATGACTTGTGCTACGAGTTGCACGTGAACCTCGTGGAGCACGGCCGGATCCTCTGCCGGCCACGGGACCCGCGGTGTGACACTTGCCCGATCGCAGGAGACTGCGAGTGGTGGCGGGCTCGCCTCCACAGAGAACCATCGCGAGAGGAGTGATGCCAGGGCACCGAACAGTGGCGTGCTTTGACGCGTTCGGCCAGCCAACTCGGTCGCGCTGTCGGGACCGCAGGTGCGTCTTGTGGCGCACAAGTGTGATGCAGCGGAGGTGGTTCTAGTGGCACGTCGTGGGGGTTTCACGCTCATTGAGCTGCTGGTGGTGATTGCGATCATTGCAATCCTCGCCGCCATCCTGTTTCCCGTTTTCGCACGAGCCAGAGAGAAGGCGCGACAGGCGTCCTGCCAGTCGAACATGAAGCAGATCATGCTCGCGGCCGCCATGTACGCCCAGGACTACGACGAACGTCTCAACGACTACGCGACCCGCGGTGGCTTCCCGACCTACTACCGCTGGGAGCCGCTGCTGATGCCCTACATCAAGAACTGGCAGGTGACCGCGTGCCCGTCCTCGGGTGTCAACGGCATCAGTGGCAGCCTCGCCACCGGCCTGGCCTACATCGGCGGCTACGGGTACAACTACTACTACTTGGTCAACCGCAACCTGGCAGAGATCAAGTCCCCGGCAGAGACGGTGATGTACTGTGACGTAGGCCGCCAGGACACTGCCTCGAGCGCGATCAACGTGGCCGCGCACGTGAATGTCCCGAGCGAGCCGACCTACCAGTACGTCAACCGCCCGGACTTTCGCCACAACCAGACCTGCACCGTGGGCTTCGTCGACGGCCACGTGAAGGCCATGACCTACGGACCGTTCTACCCGCGCACCGTATATGAGGGTGGCAACTGGACTGGGAACGGCATGCGAACCTACGGAGACCCGAACTACAAGGACGACATGTGGGACCGCAACTAGCTCCCCTCCTGTGAAGGGTACCTCTGGGGCCGCCTGAACTGGGCGGCCCCTTCGTTGTTCTCCGGGGAGTTGAGTGCGAGGGCCGCAGGGGCTATAGTTTCGGTGTCTATACAGAGAGGTTTGCTTAGCACCAATGCTCGCAGGGAGGAGTTGCATGAGCCTGGTTTTCCTGGGGGCCGACTTTCCCCCGTCGCGAGGCGGCATCCAGACAGTGGCCTTCGAGCTCCCGCTCGCACTGTCTCAGGCCGGCGTGGAAGTGGCTGTGGTGACGGTCAGCCGGGAGGGTGCCGAGGCTTTCGACGCCCAGTGTCCCTACCCGGTGGTCCGCGTGCCTGCGGGCAGCAAGCGCCAGGTGGCCGCAAACCTGGCCGCCGGCGCTGCCCAGGCCACCGCACAGCTTCACAGCCCGCCACGAGCGATCGTTGCGACCAAGTGGTTTCCCGAGGGCCTGGCTGCGCGGAAGGTCTGGGCATCGGCTCGGATTCCCGTGGCCCTTATCGCCCACGGCCGTGAGTTCCGACTCCACGGAGGTAACCCCGCCAAGTGGTTGCTGCAACGGTATGTGCTTGCCGGGGTTCGGGCAGGCTTCGCGGTGAGCCAGTGGACTGCGGGGCAGCTCGTGGCCGCCGGTGTTCCCGCTGAGCGCGTCTCGGTGGTACACAACGGCATCCGTCCGGAGGTATACGCCGAGCCGAAGGCCGTCGCCGAGTTGCGGGCCGGCCTCGGCCTCGATGACGCGCCGGTGCTGCTGACCGTCGGCCGACTGGTTGAGCGCAAGGGGCACGCGGCGGTGATCCGGGCTTTGCCGCAGGTGGTGGCACAACTGGGGCCGGTGAGCTATGTGATCGCGGGCTCAGGACCGGAGGAGTCGCGCCTCCGCGCAGAGGTCGAGGCGCTGCATCTGCAGGAACGGGTGCGCTTCGCGGGCGCCGTCGCCGATGAGCAGCTACCCGACTTCTACCACCTGTGTGACCTGTTTGTCATGCCTACCCGCGAGCTGCGAGACGACCCGGTCGAGGGCTTCGGGATCGTGTACCTGGAGGCCAACGCGGCCGGGAAGCCGGTCCTTGCCACGCGCTGTGGAGGTGTAGCCGATGCCGTCGAGGACCAGGTGAGCGGAGTGCTGCTGGAGCCCGGTGACGAAGGCGCCCTGGTGGAGGCGATCATATCCCTCCTGGGGGATCCGGCACGGCTGCAGCAGATGGGACAGGCGGGTCTACGGAGGGTCCGCGAGAGGTTCACCTGGGACCGCATTGCGCAGGAGTTCCTTGAGGGGCTGGATCGTGCGGGTCTCTAGGGAGGCCAAGAAGGGTCGGGAGTTCGGCTCCTAGGGTTCGACCACGTAGATGTCGATCGACCCGAGCGGTTGACTCATCTCTTCGTCGGCCCACAGTGGATGGGGCAAGGCACTCGGGGCGACGAAATCCTCCACTGAGAGCACGAAGGCTATTGCCTCGCCGGCTCCCCGATGACGATCGAGGGCGATGGCCAACTCATACAGGGCCGCGCCGTCAATCCCTGCATACTGCAAGAGCAGAGCGCCGTCGGAGCCCAGGCCTCGAAGCCTGACCTCTAGCTCCATGCTGGACTGCATGTAGCGCTGCTCAGGCTGCACTATCACTTCGAGGTCTGGATAGGAAGCCCGCAGGGAGGCCAGGATCGTCTCGCGCTCCGCATCGCCGAGACCGATGAAGACCTTGGGCTCGACGAACTCGAGCCCAAGTTCGAGCTCAATCTGAACAGTTCGCACCGCCTGCTCCGAGGTCACAACATCGGCGCTGCTCAGGACGAAGTCGTCGAAGGAGAGCGTCTTGCGCAGCTCGCGGAGAACGTTCGGATCGCCGGCACAGAAGAAGTTGGCGCACTTTCCGGGCTTCCAACGTCCGGCCAGACAGCCGCGAGAGAGGTCATGAAAGAGACAGCGCGGCGGAGCAAGCCGTCGGCCGCGGAACTTGAAGCTCGAACCGGGCTTGGCGAGGGTGCTCAGTGCTGCATGTCCTCCGGGAGTGCCCGCGAGCGCCCGCAGAGCCAGGGCCCGGATTCCGGCGAAGCGCAGCATCCGCTGCAAGGTCTCCGTGGTTGGCTGCCAGGGCCCCTCGATGAGTTCGCAGAACTCCTCCCAGTCGGCCATGATCACGGCGAGTTGCCGGCGGCCCTCCGGTGTGCTGGAAGGGGAGGCCTCCATGAGCCTGGCGATGGTCTGCAGGGTGGCCAGGTCTGCACGCAACTCGCGAGCACGCTCCTGCAGGCCTTCACGAAGGGTCGCTTCGCGCCCCGGCTCGATCACCATCCCCTTCACCAGGCGGCGGAGGTCGTGGGTACCCATCATCGTGCCCTGGTGGCAGCAGCTATTGCCGCAACTGCCGCAGACTTCCTGTACCACAACCTGTGCGGCTGCGATGGCCTCTCGTGTTCGCCCGGCAAGCGCGTCTGTCATGGGTTTGCCTCAGGAGGAGAAGGAGACCAGGGGCTCGGTCCGGGCGGTCCAGCCCGCCGGATAGCCAAGGCCGGGAAGGTCGGAGGCGAGGACGAAGCCGTCCTTGAGGGCCTCAGCCATGCTCAGACCCATCTCGGCCAGCGCCGCATCCGACACCCACAGAGGGGACAGATGTGACCGCGAGATGGAGACGCAGGCGCTGACGAGGGCCGTCATCGCCGACACACAGGGGGCGAGGGCCATCCGCACGCCATAGAGGCCGACGAGATCGGCCAGCTTGAGCGCGCCCGTGATTCCGCCGCAATAGCTGAGAGTCGGTATGAGGAGGTCGCAGCAGCCCGCGTCGAGAGCGCGGCGGAAGCGTTGCATGCCAAGGGTGTCTTGACCGGCAGCGGTCGGCGCCGCAATGCCCTTGCGCACCTGTGCCAGCTCCTTCCACTGGCCATCCCTCAGGAGCCCGGAGACCCAGAAGGGGTCTGCGCGGTCGAGAGACTGGCCTACTTCGATAGCGGCTTCCGTGCTGGCCGGTGAAGGGGTGACGCGGGCGATGAGCATGACCTCAGTGCTCAGCAGACGACGGGCACGGCGGAAGCGATCGATCTCCGTTGAGATGGTTGGGTCGACCGAGAAGGAGACCATCCGCACGCCTGTGGCGAGCGCGGCTTTTGCGCTCTGGATCGCGGTCTCCTCGGTGCAGTCACCGCAGTCGACGCAGATCTCGGTCCGCGGGCGAGTGCGGCCACCCATCAAGGTGGTCGTGGGGACGCCCAACTCCTGGCCGGCGAGGTCCCAGAGGGCGATGTCGAAGGCGCTCAACAGGGAAGCGGCAGCATCCGGGGAGTCATCCCAGTCGGAGGCAGCGCCGGCGACGGCGTGCCAGATCGCCTCTCGGTCATGGGAGGAGCGTCCAAGCACCAGCGGCGCAAGAGCCTCGACCGCCTCCATGAGCTCCGGAGTCTGGGCGAAGGCCAGTTCGGCATAGCCCGAAAGACCCGTATCCGAACGCACTCCGAGCTGGTAGCCGGGGCACTCGTCCCGCTGGGTCTGTCGCTTGCTCAGCGTTACTTCGACGACGCGCGATGCAATCATGAGGGGATCATGGGGGCGCGATCGAGCAGATCACGAAGGGTGCCGGATCGTCGCCCCTGACAAAGCAGTAACACCGCCGCCGTGGACGCGCGGTGCTTACTATCGAGGCCGGTTCTGAACCTCCATGAAATCGAGCACATCAGAGAGGTGGAAGCGCCGCTGATTCCCGGGCGTGCGGTAGCAGCGGAGCACCCCACGGTCTGTATAGCGGCGGATGGTGGTCCGGCATACCCCCAGGAGAACCGCGACCTCCTCCAGGGTGAGGGTCGGATCAAGGAGTCGCTGAACAAGAGCCTCACGGGTCTCGCGCGGACTGCCTTCGACCCCTTCGGACACCGCGTGACGTGCCTCGATATCCAGGGGCAACTGCGCCTGCCGTGCCAGGACGGACTCCAGGCGCTGACGCAGACTGATGATGGGAACCTCGATGCGGTCGGCGACCTCCCTCGGGTCGGGAGTATTCGTCGCGGCGACGGTCGAGTCGTGAGGCGTGGTCGGCTCGGCGAGCAGTGCCGGCTCCGCAGCTTCGTCCGCAGCCGGCTCCTCGTCGACCTCGGGAGCAGGGGCAGGCTCTTCGGACTGTTCCTGCTCCGGAGCGGCAACCTCCTGCGCTTCGGGGGTCGCGAGGGTTGCCTCGGAGGAGTCCACGCGCTGCTCCTCGGGCACTTCCTCCAAGGCCGTATCGGCCTCAGTCATCATCGGCAACTGGGCATCTTCGGCCTCCGCCGCGGTATCGGTATCCCGTGGCGCATGGCGGATACGGCGGTCACGTTGTCGCATCCATTCATGGTTAAGCATGGCTTTGCACCGTCGGAGGAAGGGCCGGTGTGCAGCAGTTCCGGTTCCCGTCGATCACTCGATTCTGAAAGGGCTATCGACGCCACCAGTGGGCCGCAGCCCACAGGATCAGCGTCAGCAAGAGGCTGAGCACAACGGACGTGCCCAGCGGCAGGTAAAGGGTGAACCCCGGACGTTGCACGACGAGGTCACCGGGTAAACGCGGAAGACCTCCAATCCGGGCGATCACCAGAAGTAGCAGACCACTTGCTGCAATCGCCAGGCCGAGTACAAGGAGCACCTTGGCCAGTTGCTGCACGTCCATCCGGAAAGCCCACCTCCGACGCCGCCAGATCCCTCCGGACCGTCTCAGCGGGCTGCTCGCTGGAGCACTTTGCGTGCCCCCAGGGCGTCTACACGCCGGTCCGTCGCAGCCTGGGCGAGCGCCGCATCTCCCGTGTCAAGATAGGCAAGGGCATCGGTCAGCGCCTCGCACACCAGGCTCACGTAGAGGGTCCTGCTTGCATGAAGGCTCTTAGCGTTGTCGGGCGGCGTGACACGGTCCAGGAACTTGGCAATCTCTTTGGCCTCGGCCTGGGCTCGGGTCACCTGTGCATACACTTCGACACGTTCGTGGGCCGTCGGCTTGTGCTGATAGTAGTCGTCGAAGGCGGTCCAGGCCGGGTCGAAGAGCGTCCAGGTTGCATTGTCGGCGGCGAGCCCGATCGAGGGATACAGGTCGGTCCTGTCCTTCAGTGTCTCCGGCGACACGGCACGGAAGTACGCGAAGGCGGTCATGTAGTCGCCGAGCTCGAGGCTCAGGCTCGCGACCTTGAGCTGGGTCTGGCTCAGCAGCGGCTCCTGGGCAACCCGTGCCGCATGCCGGTAGTCGTCTACCGCGTGCTTCCTGTCGCCCATCCGCTGGTACTGGGCACCGAGGGCCGCAAGCACCTGTGGAGCCTCGGGAGCGACCTTCCGGGCGTCCTCAAGAATGTCGAGAGCGCTGCGGTCACGTTCCTGAGAGCTCAGGATGCGAGCTAGCTGTAGGTATGCGCCAGGCGCTTTGGGGTCGCACTTGATGGCACTGCGGTAGAGGTCTGTAGCGTCAAGCCAGAGCCCGCGGTTCTCCATGATCCCGGCAAGCCGCAGGTAGGCCTCAGTCAGCGTGGGGTCACGGTAGATCGCCCCGCGCAGTTCCGTCTCCTCAGCCGCCGGGTCCTGCCTGGCGCTGAAGACCTTGGCGCGCATCAACTGGTACTGGCCGAGAGGCAGGCCCTTGCCCTTCGCGTTGTCCAGCACCAGGAGGGCACGGTCGTAGTCGCCCTGCTGGAGGGCCGCGTACATCAGACCTTCGGTCTCGGGCAAGAGGTCGGGTGAAGGCACAGCAGGAGTCGTCGCTGTTGTGTCTCCGGGTGCCGGGAGTTCACCCGGCCCGGCAGCGGCGATCGTGACCGTCAGGAGCCCGCAGAGCCCGAGGAGGGCGAGTAGCTTACTGGTCATTAGTTGCTGTCCAGAGCGTCCAGAGCACGGCGGCAGCTTTCCACTGCGCTGCGATTGGCGCCGGCCCGCGAGGGATTGCTGCCCGATTCCTGCTGATAACCGCGAAGAGCTGCCGAGTACAGCGAGCGGGCCTCAGACCTGTTGCCCTGGGCCCAAGCGGCGTTTGCCCGGGAGCGCAGATCAGAGGCGCCCGCGGAATTGCTGTGGTTCGACCCGCCGGAGGTGTAGCCGGAGGAACTGCGTCCGCTGTTGGGTGTGGCGGAAGAGGCACGCGCCTGCGCTACCCGCGTCGACGTGGAGCCCGAGACAGCAGAAGTGCGTCCACCGGGGGAGGTCACAGGCCGCGGGAAGCTGCTCTTGGTGGCCGAGCCGGACGACCGCGAGGAGCGAGAGTTCGTTGCAGCGGGAGCGCTGCCGACGCTTCTGCGCTGCGTGGCAGTTGCGGCACTTGACCCGGACTGCACGGCACGCGGCGCACCCGTGAGAGGTGAAGCGCTGTAGCCCCCGCCATTTGAGTAGAGGCGGTTCGTGTAGGAGCTTGACCCGGCCGGTACTCCACTCGACGGCGCGACGGAGTTGGACGTCGCAGCCCTGCCGGAACCCTCATCGCCCATCCAGATGCGCACCTTCCCGCGAGGGGATTCCATTGCAGGCGCCGGAGCCGGGTTCGTGGTCGCAGGATGGGAGGCGGTCGGTGGTGCGGCGGCTGAGGGCACTGGCGTGAGAGGACCGTTGCCGTTGCTCTTGATCACCGTCGGAGGGGGCATCGGAACGTCGTTGAGCGGCCCTACCGGAGGTGGGGTGTTGCTGCTGCGCGGCGAAGGCATCCCCGAGGACGCATTCGGTTGGTTCGCGCTCTGGTCCAGCGGCGCACTCCCGATGGGCTTGCCGGTGAGCAGGCCCATGTCCATAGTGGCCTCTCCAGCAGGCGTCTCCTGAGCGACAGCTTTGCCTGCTGTGTTTGCGGGGGCACCGGATTCGGGCAGGAAGGGTGAGCCACCGGCAGTGGTCGGCGCCGTGTTGCCGGGAGCCTGGCTGCGGCCGGTCATTGCCAGGCCAAGAAGGAGGACTAGCACGACAGCGGCGGCCGCTACCGCGATCGGCAGCCAGCGCTTCCGCGGCGGCATGAGTTCGGAATCGAGCAACTCCGGCTCGGCCTCAGCGGCCAGAAGTGCGCGGACGCGGTCGGCACGTTCACGTTCGGCCGTACGCTCAGGGGCCAGTCGCAGGACTGCCTCGTACTCGGCCAGGGCCGCAGCCGTATTGCCCCGCTCCTCTTCGACCATCCCGAGGAGGGAGCGGGCGGCCACGAGACCAGGGTCGGCGTCGAGTGCTGCCCGGCAGGCGGCCGCAGCGTCGTCAAGCTTACCGGTGGCGAAGAGCTCTGAGGCCTCGTCGAGCAGGCGCTCGCCACTGGGCCGGATGGGCTCGGGCGCAACGGGAGCCGGTCGTGCGACCGTGAATCGGGCCCCACAGCGGGTACAGAAGGCGCTGCCCGCGGAGCTGCGCGCACCGCATTGTGGACATTCAATCATGACAAGGCCTCCGACCTCTCCACCCGGTGCGGAGTAGGTCACGTCAACTGAGCAAGAAGGGCGTCGATAGGGCGCCCAAACCTGTACACGAAGTATACACGGGGCCCGGAATAGCGTCAAGGAACGGCCCCGATGCGGCAGGCCCGCTACACCCGGTGCTGCGTCGCTCCTTTGGCCGGCCACAGGTGGCTTCCTTGACACCTCGCGGTCCCCAATCTAAAGTACTCACAGAAGGACACGCGCCGTGTCTTGTGCAGCGCCATCCCCAGGGCAGGGTCTGTCCTCTCCTGCCGGACCTGTCCGCCGTCAAGGTATCCGGCTTGCCCACCTGAGTGAGAGGGACCGTCCAAGGCGTCGAGCCGGGACCGCGATCGGTTGTGAGTCTGGTAACGCGACGAAGTGCTCAGACAGGAGTTCACCATGAACATCACTGAGAAACTGCTGGCCCGCGCCGCGGGCATTGAGAAGGCTCGTCCCGGGGAGTTCGTCAACTGCAAGCTCGACCTGGTGCTGGCCAACGACATCACCGCACCGCTGGCGATTGAGGCCTTCCGGGAGATGGGCGCCGGCAAGGTCTTCGATCCTCACAAGGTCGCCCTGGTGGCCGATCACTCCACGCCGAACAAGGACATCAAGTCCGCGATGCAGACCAAGCTCGTGCGCGACTTCGCCCGCGAGCAAGGGATAGAGCACTACTACGAGGCCTGTGGCGGCGGCATCGAGCACATCATCCTGCCCGAGAAGGGCATCGTGCTGCCCGGTGACGTGGTGATCGGCGCGGACTCCCACACCTGCACCTACGGAGGTCTGGGCGCCTTCGCCACCGGTGTCGGCTCCACGGATGCGGGCGCAGGGATGGCCCTCGGCGAGTGCTGGTTCCGAGTGCCGGAGAGCATGAAGTTCGTGTTCAAGGGTACGCGGGGGCGCTGGATCACCGGCAAGGACCTGATTCTGTACACCATCGGCCAGATCGGCGTGGACGGTGCTCGCTACCGCGCGATGGAGTTCGCCGGACCGGTCATCGACGCGCTGCCCATGAACCAGCGTCTGACCATGTGCAACATGGCGATTGAGGCCGGCGGCAAGAGCGGTATCATCGCCCCGGACCAGGTGACCCTCGACTGGCTCAAGCCGCGGGCGAAGCGGGACTTCACCGTCTTCGACAGCGATGCCGACGCCGAGTATGTCGAGACCTTCGAGTGGGACGTGACCGACCTGGAGCCGCAGGTCAGCTTCCCGCATCTGCCCGAGAACGCGCGCCCGCTGTCTGAGGTCGGCGACATCGCCATCGATCAGGTCGTGATCGGCGCCTGCACGAACGGTTGGATGGAGGACCTGGAGGCGGCGGCTCAGGTGCTCAAGGGGCGAAAGGTCGCTCGCGGCCTGCGCTGCATCGTCATTCCGGGCAGTCACGCCATCCACCTCGAGGCGACGCGCAAGGGTCTCGTCGAGCTGTTCCTGGAGGCCGGATGTCTGGTGAGCACCCCGACTTGCGGTCCGTGCCTCGGCGGCCACATGGGTATCCTGGCTGCCGGTGAGCGCGCCGTCGCAACGACGAACCGCAACTTCGTGGGACGAATGGGCCACACCGAGAGCGAAGTCTACCTGGCCAGCCCGTACGTGGCAGCGGCCAGCGCCATCACCGGCAAGATCAGCGGGCCGGAGGAGCTGTAGCCGAGATCCGGCTGCAGTGCGGTCAGACCGGCCGGAACCTAAAGGAAACGATACGCACAACGTTTGCAGGAGCCTTCCCATGTCCATCAAAGGTACAGTGCACAAGTACGGAGACCATGTCGACACCGACGTCATCATCCCGGCGCGCTATCTCAACAGCAGCGACCCGGCTGAGCTTGCCACGCATTGCATGGAAGACATCGACAAGGACTTCCTGAAGCGGGTCAAGCCGGGGGACATCATGGTGGCCGGCAAGAACTTCGGCTGCGGCAGCTCCCGGGAGCACGCCCCGATCGCCATCAAGGCGGCCGGGATCGCCTGCGTGATCGCCGACACCTTCGCGCGCATCTTCTACCGCAATGCCCTCAACATCGGACTGCCGATCATCGAGTGTCCCGGGGCCAGTCAGGGCATTGACAGTGGAGACGAGGTGGAGGTCGACCTGGCAGCCGGCAAGATCTGCAATCTCACCAAGGGGACGGAGTTCAAGTTCGTGCCCCTCGTGGGGATGGCGCAGACGCTGGTCGATGCCGGCGGGCTGAAGGAGCTCGTGCGCAAGCGCCTGAGCGCCGCCTAACCCGGCCCTACCCGGAGATATGCGGGCCGAGGCAAAGAAGAGTCCAGCGGATACAAGAACACCCCTCCCGATCGTCGTTGGGAGGGGTGTTGTGCTCTTGGGGAAGGGTCAGTCGCAGTCTCGCAGGTACCAGCGACGAGGGCAGACGTGGGTCAGGCGACACTCCTCGTGCCCCGGTTTGCAGTGCTTCTCCTCGTGGGGAGGGCGACGTGTCTCCTCCTCGTAGAGGACCTCGGCCACTTGCTCGCGGAAGGTCGCCTCTACCCTGGCCAACTGTTGCCTCATCTGGTCGATGGCGTCGTGGTACAGACGCGCTCCACGCCGGGTTGAGATACCCAGGGTCTTGGCAATTGCGCAAAGGGGTTTGTCGTCGAGGACGAGGCGCAGGACGTCCATCTGCAGGGAGTCAAGCCTGGCCTTCCGGGCCAGTCGCCAGATCCTTGACCGGGTCACGGTCGGAGCCTGTGGATGGGAGGCGTCGTCTTCCTTGAGGAGGCCCTCGTCCATGTCGCCCAGGCGGCGGAGATAGCCGGTGGTGAAGAAGGGGTACTCGCCATATCCCTGAGCTTTGAGGCTCTGCATGAGGAGCTTGTTGGCGTGAGCTTCGAGGCGGCTCTCTTTCTCGGCCGGGCTTGGTGTGAGGTTGGGGTTCATGGTGGGGACTCCTCCGTGCGGGTCGGTTGCTCGAACGGTCTCAGGCTACCGGGGGAGGGATTGGCGAGTCCTTGGCGAAAGCTTGTATTGCTCTTGGCTCGGCATGGTCGAACCAGGCCGTGGCGCAGGGGCTGCAACTTACCGGGGCTATTGCGACAGGGCTGGATTTCTGCTACACTTCAGCCATTGTGGCCGCCCACGACTTAGGAACCGACCCTTTCCGGTCGGCGGAGGTCTGACTGTGCTTCGATCGAAAACCGTTCTCCGTGGCGTTGTCCTCGCTGTCGCACTGACTGCGGTCGTAGTGACCTTCACCGGCTGCGGAGGTGGGGGCGGAGGTGCAGTGGCGTCCGTCACCGGAACGGTCCTGGACGATAGCACCCTTGTGCCGCTTGCGTCGGCCCAGGTTCGGGTCGGCGATCAGACTGTGACCACCGGTGCAGACGGTAGCTTCAGCTTCCCCAGCGTCGCCGTGGCGTACCAGACGATCACGGTCTCGCGCACTGGATATGATCTGCTGACCCTGAACACGAATCTGTTCCAGGGAGCCAATGACCTTGGCGCCCTGTACCTGAGCCAGGTACAGATCCCGGGGTACGGGCACATCAGCGGCATGGTCACCGACGGCGCCTCGCCCGCGAGTGGCGCCATGGTGGTGGCCGGAGGCAAGACGGCCTACAGCAAGCCCAGCGGCGAGTACAGCATCCGCAACGTGGCACCGGGCAATCAGTCCGCGAGTGCCTCCTTGGGCGCCAAGACCGCACTGGGTGTGGTGACCGTGACGGCCGGTTCGACCGCTTCGCTGAACCTGAGCCTGAGCGTCGGCCCACCACCGCCGCCAGTGCTCTAGACCCCTGCAGGTGCCGCACAGGCCGAGGTCTTTGTAGCCGGCATCAACGGCGGCCCGGGCAACTGCCCGGGCCGCTTTCGTCACCAGCCTCCGTTCAGCCATCCGAGGGAACCGAGACAGGGAGTTGAGGGTCTCACGGTTCAGGCGGCATGAAGCCACGGAGGCGCAACTCGGGCCAACCCTGAGAGCCCTGGGACATCCTGTGAGACCCCCACTACGATATGCTCTGGTAGCCCTGATTCTCGTCGCCTCCGCAGGCATCGCCTTCTGGGCGACTCGTCTGCACAGTCGGCCGCCTGGCACGGCGCCCGGCGCTGAGCAGGCCGGTGTGCAGAGCAATGCAGAGGTGGTCGTCAACAACCCTGAACTGGTGGCCACTCAGGCCGGGAAGCCGGCATGGAAGGTCATCCTGGACAAGGTGCAGCTCTCGTCGGGCGGGAACACCGTAGCGGCCCAGGGCTTGCGCGAGGGCCTCGTCTACGACGACGCGGGAAAGCCGGTCGTGCGGATTACGGCCCGGCAGGTGACGGCCGACATCAACCGCAAGGACTTCGAGGTGACCGGGCAGGTGACGGTTACGAGCCCTCGCGGCGTGGTCATCACCACCGAGAAGGCGCAGTGGCTCAACGCCCAGCAGATGGTCCGCTGCCCTGGAACCGTGGTGACGCGGGCCAAGAACCTCGTCATCACAACACGGGGCCTCGATTACTCGGTGCAGGCGGACACTCTGACGTGCCCGAACCAGGTGCGGATGTACTCAGGGAACAATCGCCTCGTGGGGCGCAGTCTGAAGTATGACAACAAGACTGGCATCGCCGACGTCGTAGGCGTGCAGATCGTGGTCAACCCGCAGGAAGCCAAGCAGATTCTCAAGGAGTTGCCTAAGCAATGACCACCCGTCGAGCGGTTCTCGTGGGCATGGTGGCCAGCCTTGGCCTGGTGGCGATCGTCAGCACGCTCTCGTACTCACAGGGCACAGGTGGCTCGCCCACTACGCGTGTCGGTGAGCCCCGCAAACTGGCTCCGCGCGACCCGTCCAAGCCCGCCGACAAGTCCCAGCGGGTACGCGTCCGCAATGCCGACCGGGCCCGGTATGACAGTGCCCGCGGGATGTTCTACCTGTTCGGCAACGTGCTGTTTGAGGATGAGGACGAGGTCAAGCTGTACTGTGATGAGGCCAGCTACAACGAAAACGACGACACCGCGGCCTGCGCCGGTCATCTCAAGGTGACCGACAAGGACAACGTCATTACCGGCGACCTCATCAACGCGGACTTCGACGCGGAGATCGTGAACATCGAGGGGAACGTCAAGATCGTCACGACGAAGGCGACGAAGAAGAAGGAGGGGGAGAAGACCTCCGAGGAAAAGCGCGTTACCACGATCACCTGCGACAAGATCGTCTACTACTACACCACAGGCAAGCGGCGAGCCGTGGCAACGGGCAACCTCAAGGCCGTGCAGGAGGACAAGACGGTCCTGGCTCCGCGGGCGGACTATGATCGCGAGAAGGACCTCATCACCCTCGGCGACAAGATCACGATCAAGATGGAAAACGGCAACGAGTTCGAGTGCACTCGGGCGACCATCGGTGTGTCGGACGATACGGTAGACATGGAGGGTATCACCGGCATCTTCTTCCGCGACAAGAACAAGGAGAAGGGCACGCAGCCTCCCGCCACAACGCCAACACCTGCGCCGCCGGCACCCGCACCACCAGCCAAGCCGTCGGGGTAGGCCGCAGGCAGTCGCTCGGGCAAGGCTCCTCGCAAGCATCAGGGGCAGGACCTCCTCAGGAGGCCCTGCCCCTTTTCGTGACCCGTGTCGTAGGTGAAGGTCGGTCTCAGAAGGGCATCTGAGTGATGGACTGGGACACCAGCGCGATGGCGATGGCAAGCATGGCGACCAGTCCCATGCCACAGGAGAAGCCCGCGTACAGGACCGGCGGCCAGCGCTTCCAGTTCTCCTCCCCGAAGCGGCGACGCAGGTAGTGTCTCCCCAGGAGCGCGCCGATGAACTGCGGGACGATGAAGTGCGGCAGCATCCCCAGCCCGCGGATGAAGCCATAGATCAACAGCACCGGCAGGTTCAGGCGGTTGAGCAGCCAGTAAGCCCCGAGGCCGAAACCCAACCCACCGGCCATGAGCGGAGGCTTGATGGCGCGCTCGAAGATCTCGGCGTGCCCGCCGGGGGTCGTCGAGGAAAACCACACCCACTGCTGCAGGGCAGTGAAATCCCAGAACTTCTGGGCATAGGGGTAGCTGACCGAGGGGATCGGATTGAGCCGCCAGATGTAGCTCCAGAACAGGAAGCTACAGGGGACGACGACGACAAACATCAGGACCTCGGCCTTGAGGATGCTGGTGAATCTGGTGCCGGTCAGCTCGACCTCACGGAAGCGCTGTGTGGTAGCGCCGTAGTTGGCCAGGGGAATCGGCGCGAACCAGATGGCGACGCCCTGGTAGCCGCTGAAGATGAAGGTTGCCTCGCGGACCATCGGAAAGCTGACGAACTGGCCGGTCAGGCCAATCATGCGAGCGTTGACGTAGGATTCCAGAGGCGTCCACAGGTAGCCAAAGATGATCAGGAAGAGCAGCGGGAAGTCCGGCACCAGGATACGGCACAGGATGACGTAGCCCGTACTGGCGAGGAAGAACAGGGCCAGGCACACCCAGAGGTTGAAGTCGCCACGGCTCTTGTTGGGGGTGCCGAAGCCGAAGGCAGCGCCGATGCCCTTGCCCTCGCGGGCTGCCGCTCGCCACTGTCCGACCATCTTCAGGATCCCCAGAATCGCCACGGCGAAGGCGGTGCCGATGCCGAAGGAGAGCCATAGGTCGATGTTGGCCGCCCAGGCAGTGCGGGTCGACTCCATCCCCGGCCGCCAGGTGGGCATGTGCCCGGTCACCTGTGCCACCGGGTTGACGATGAGCGTTGCCATCGCCGCACAGAAGCTCCCGGCGACCATCCAGAAGGGAAGCACGAACCCCAGGAAGATCTCGGAGAGGTTGGTACCGATGCCCATGGCGACGCCCGGCAGCACTCGCTCGGTTCCCTGGGTGAAGTCGATCCAGGGGATGGGCAGGATCTGCAGTGGCTGCACCAGGATCACGTCGGTTAGGGTTGGGATCGCCACGTAGAGGAGGCCGAAGCCGATGCCGATCATGCTCCCGATGGAGAAGACGCGCCAGCGCCAGCCCTCTTCCTTGGAGCTCGCCTCGGCGAGAGCGGTCGCGCCCTGAGCCGCGATGGGCGCCATCGGGTAAGGCAGTTTCTCGCCGTCCGAGAGGAGGCGGAAGAGGCTGTAGCCGAAAGTGAACCAGGCGATCTTGCTGAAGACCTCGCGCAACAGCAAGACGAGGATTGCGGGACCCCAGTCGGGGTGGAGGAAAGTGCGGAGGCGAAGGGCGTCGGAGGTGACCGACGGAGCTACCCAGTCGGGCACCTTGTCCGCCAGTCCCGCCGGGGCTGCAGCACGGAAGAACTGGTGCCAGATGAGTAAGGCGAAGGGCCCACCGGAGAGCGCAAGGCCGCCAACCATCGCGGTGAGACCACCGGCGATGTAGTAGAGGACGTAGACCTCCTGCCGCGAGAGGCGGGTGAAGGAGCGACGCGCGACCTCGGTAAACAGGATGATGGTGGTCCACTCGGCGGCCGGACCCATGGACTGGCCGACCACCAGGCCCAGGTAGATCGAGCCCGGCATCATCACGAGGCCGATGAACAGGGCGCCGACGACCGTCTTCCAACTGAAGCCGTCCTGGAACTCCTCCGGCGCCGCCATCAGGGAACGGTACTCGGCTAGCTCTTGGACCTCTCGCATCTGCATGGGAGCGGAACTCCGTGCGCAGGCTCAGAGTGGGCCCAGGGCGCCTGAGTGGCCGGTCCCTGCAGCCCCTGACGGGCCAATGCCTTCCCCGCAGGGGCGCTGGAGACCTTCCCGTACACACGCAACCGGGCCGGCTGGGGAGCCGGCCCGACAGAGTGAACCGAAAGGCCGAGGTTATCGGCAGGCGCTATTGTGGCGGAGTGGCGGGCTGGGGTCCCGTGACGGCAGGTTTCTGGGCAGCCGCTTCGGCGCGCGCCTCCTTCATCTGGCGCAAGAGTTCCGGAGTCTGGAGGTTGGCAAAGACCCAGAGGGCGCGCTGCTTGTCGCGCTGGATCTCGGCCTCGGTTCGCGGCGCCTGGGGCTTGACACCATACCGGCGCAGCACCTCGTCGCTCGGGTCGGGGAGCATCCCAAGCAACTGGTCGAACAGGGCGCGCTGCTGGGCCGTGGCGGCTGTCGCGTCCATCTTTCCGACGGTATCGGCGAAGGCTGTCAGCTTGTCCTGAAGGGCCTTCAGTTGCTCCTGATCGGTGACCCCGGTGCACAGGTCGGTGACAAAGCGATCCTTGATCTGAGGCCAGCGACGCGGTGACGGCGGCAGACTGCCGAGGAGCTGCCGGAGCCCGCGCTGGGCCATATTGCGCTTGACCTCGGTCCTGGCAGTCTCGGCGCGGTTGAAGGGTGCGATCAGCGCGGCCTGCTGCTCTGGGGTGAGGATCTTGTCCAGTTGCGCGGTCACCTTGTCGAGGTCAAAGCTGCCTCTTCCCCGCACGCCACCGTCGACCTTAGCAATCCCGCGCAGAACGACCTCGTCCTGCGTCGTCAGCGCCTGGCCAGAGAGGAGTCTGCGGCGCATCTCGGTTAGCTGCGCCAGGGTGGCGTCGTTGAGGGGTTCCGGCGCAGAGACCTTTGTCAGGTCGGCATACATCGTCAGCAGCGAGTCGATCTGCGCATCGGTGAGATTCAGGGGGACCAGTCGCTGGAGGACCTGGAGGTCGGTGTACAGATCCCGCAGCGGCGTTGAGGGTCCCTGGCGCGGCTGGGCACAGGCTACTCCCATCGAGAGGATGAAAAGACCAAGGGCGATTACGAGTCGTTTTCGCTTGCTATGCATCAGCAGCACCTCCATCGGTCTTTCCCTGCTGTGCGGGAGGCGTCGTCGCCTTCAGTTGCCTGAGAAGGTGCGGCATGTCGGGAGACAGGAAGATAGACAGTGACCGCATTCGTTCACGGCCACGGTCCCGAGGCGCCTGCTCGGCCTGGGCCTCCTGCGACGTCTCGGGCACATCCCAGCCAAGCGGCACCCCGTCTGGTAGCAGCGCCAGAAGCTCCTCGGCCAACTCGTCCTTTTGAGCGTCGATTCCCTCGGGACCGAGACGACGCAGCCGGTCAAGGAAGTCGACGAGGTTCTCCTCGGTAAGCGCACGGTCCTTCGGATCTGCGATGCCTGCCGCCAGGGCCGAGGCGACGAACTCCCTGATGCCCGGCCAGTCCTCCTCCGACACCGACACAGCCTTCTTCAACCGGGGGAAGGCGGCACCAGCGAGGTACTCCCGCTGCTTGTCGGCCGCCACACCCGGGTTCATCTGGAGGCCGGCCCAGGCGAGTTGCCAGGGAGTGAGCACCTGGGCGACCCCGTCGAGGAGCTCGCCGCCCCCGAAGGCCGGGGTGCGGTCGGAGTAGACTTCGCGGCTGAGGTCGCGGAGCGCTGTCTGGTCAGCTTCGGTGGGCATCTGGCCCAGCAGAAGGCGCTGCTTGATGCCGTTCAGGGTCTGACCGGCGGGCGATGCGAGGATCTCCTGCCTGGCCTTCTCCTGGTCGTCGTAGAGCTTGAGGAGAGCGTCGATCTGGGCGGGCGTGAGTTTCAAGGGGACGAGGCGTCCGAGGAGTTGAACCTCGTTGAGCAGGGCTTGGCCGTCGACGGGTGCCTGCTCGGCCGTCTGGGCCAGGGCGACACCGGCGCTCAGAGAGACTAACAGCGCCAGAACGGCCAGCGTTGTAACTGGTTTCATTGCGACGACCTCCGCGCTCAGGGGTGCTTCTTGGTAGACGCGTCACCAACCTGCGGGTTCACCTGTCGCCCTAGTGAGGAGCCGGTGCGGGAGTCTCCCCCACCGGGGCCTCGACCAGCGCCTTCACGCGATCGCGGTTGGTTCGTGCCGAGAGGTCGTCGGGCCTGTCGGCGACGAGGCCTTCCCAGACCTTCAGGCACTCGGCAAGCTTGCCCTCACGCTCGAGGCAGTGAGCGTAGGCACGCCGGCAGAGGTTGTCGCCCCCGAGTTCGACCGAACGCCGCAGGGGCGCCTCGGCCTGCCCGTACCGCTTGAGGTTGAACAGGTGGTAGCCCAGGTTGTAGTGGGCTTCGGGGTCTTCGGGGTTGGCGGCGACGCACTTGCTGAGGGTCTCCATTGACTCCTCATTGCGCCCTCTGCTCCACTGCAGCCAGGCGGCGACGTTGTACGCTTCGACCAGGTGAGGGTCAAGGAGGATGGCGGCTTCGTTGCAGCGGATGCATTGGTCGTAGTCGCCCTCGTGGAACCACCAGTCGGACTCCAGGGTGAAGACGTCGGCCGCCTGCTCCCAGATCTGCGAGGCAGGTGGCTCAGGACCAGTGGGAGCGGCACCTGGGGCAGCTACTGGAGTGATCGGCGGGCGTTCGGGACCGGTGAGAGCCCCTTTGAGGGCTGAGGCGACCAGGGGCGGTTGCCCGTTGGCTGCGCCCTGGAGTGCAGCACGAGCCAGAGGCGATCGGGCACACCATAGGCCGTAGACCGCGTAGTAGCGCACAACTTGGGGGTCTGGCGCCTTGAGAACAGCGGCACAGGTCGGGATTCCCGTCCCGTCGCCCAGACAGGCCAGGGCGATCCCCGCCTGGACCCGGACTGTGCGGACCGGGTCGCCCAGGGCCTTGGTCAGGTGCGAGACGGACGCAGGACAGCCGATCTGACCGAGAAGGAAGGCCGCACGAGCCCGGAAGGCCGGGTCGTCTGAAGACAGGAGGCTGTGCAGGGCCTGTAGGGCCGTTGTCTCACCCCGAAACACCGGAATCGGTGCCCACTCGGGCCTCCAGGGCTGGTTTGCCAGGTGGTTGAGCTCTGCGCCATGGTTGACGTCGGTGGCCGCCGGCGGCTCCAGGGGCACAGGCTCCTCAGCCGACGTTGCGGCACCCGTGGGGACCAGAACAATGGCCACAGCAAGCAGCATGAGGCGTGGAAGCCGTGGACTCATCGGCATTGTGCCCTCCTGGCAGTGGCAACGACGTCTTTGGTGCCGGGGCGGCACCTTGGTTCTGAAGGAACAGGCTTCAGTATTCGCGATTCTTTAGGTTTGCCCTGCGTTGGGGGTGGGTAAAGGGAGGGTGCGCCAAGAGAGAGAAAAACAGAGAGACGTACGCGGTCGAAGCAGTAGCGGTGGCGGACGTGGTGGAGATCACATCCCCCGTGGTTGTAGTGGGGTGGCAAAGGCAGGCGATGAGGAAGTAGATAGCCACGTCGTCCTCACTCGGGCCAGCCTAGCCTCATCCGGTGAAGAGACTCTTTAAGGCGACGGACGTACGAGACGCGCCCTTGGGTACATACCCACAATGCAACCGGAAGGGCGGTCACCGGCGGGCTCGAGAAGTCCTGACCAATCTGAGCAGCTTAGCAAAAAAGGGGACAGGCCACAGGCCTGTCCCCTTCTCGTTTGCGGTACCCCTTCGCCCGCCCCTACTTGCCCATCAGTTGCTTGAGGTTGGCCAGTATCTTCTCGGGAGTGGGCAGGTTCTCGTTTTCCAGGCTTGCCGCCATGGGTGGCGGGACGTCGTGGGCGGCAACGATCCGGGCAGCGCTCTTCATCTTGCCGAAGCAGCGGTTCTGGACCGCATAGGCGATATGCTCGCCATAGCACCCGATCGACGGCGCCTGCTGGACCACGAGCAGCCTCCCGGTCTTCTCAACGGAGGCGACGATGGTGTCTACGTCCAGCGGCAGCAGTGTGCGCGGGTCGACCACCTCGACCGAGATACCCTCTTCGGCTGCCAGCTCGGCGGCCTGCATGGCACGCCAGTACATGAAGCTATAGGCGACGACGGTGACGTCGGTGCCCTCGCGGGCGACCCTTGCGACACCGAGGGGAATCGTGTAGTCGTCTTCGGGGACTTCGTCACGCTCGGTGTAGCAGTTCTGGTGCTCGATGAAGACGACAGGATTGTCGTCGCGGATGGAGGCCTTGAGCAGGCCCTTGACGTCGTAGGCCGTGGCGGGTGCGACAACCTTGAGCCCCGGGAACATGGTCGCAACGGCTTCGAGGCTCTGGGAGTGCTGGCCTGCGTAGCCCTTGCCGCCACCGATGGTAGTGCGGATCACTAGCGGGATTTTGGCCTTGCCGCCGAACATGTAGCGGTTCTTCGCGGCCTGGTTGCCGACCTGGTCCATGGCCATCAGGATGAAGTCGATGTACATGAGCTCGACGACGGGCCTGAGGCCGGCCATGGCAGCACCGGTGCCGGTGCCGATGATCCCGGCCTCCGAGATGGCGCTATTGAAGACGCGGTCGCGGCCGAAGATCTCGAGCAGGCCCTTGGTGGCCTGGAAGGCGCCACCGTAGTCCGCGACATCCTCGCCGTACAGGACCACGCGCTTGTCGCGCAGCATCTCTTCCGTCAGGGCTTCGATGACCGCATGGCGGTAGAGGATCTTGCCCTGTCCGTCACGCCGCTGCCTGGTCGGCTCGGTCTGCAGCTCCGAAGCCGATGTGGCGTACTTGGGATCGACCTTGTCGGAGGTGCTGTCGGCGTAAAGGCCCTCGTAGATGGTGCTCGGGTCCGGGTCGGTGGCGTTGCTGGCGTAGATGGCGGCTCGCTCAATGCGCTCGCGGGCCAACTCGCGCCGAAGCTTGACCTCGTCCTTTGTGGCTACGCCGGACTTGACCAGGGCGCCCATGAAGGCGCGGATGGCGTCCTTCTTCTCCCAGGCTGCTTCCTCTTCTTTGGTCCGGTAGGTCTCGCGGGTATCGCTCAAGGAGTGGCCCATGTAGCGGTAGGTCATGGCCTCGAGGAGCACCGGGCCCTCTCCCTTGCGGCACTTCTCAACAGCGCGCTCGACGGCGTCGCGCACGGCGAGGACATCCATGCCGTTGATGACTTCGGCGTGCATGTTCTCAGGGTTGTAGCCGGCGCCACGCTGCGCAAGATACTCGATGCCGGTGACTTCGCCGCGCTCCTGGCCAGTCATCCCGTACTGGTTGTTCTCGACGAGGAAGATGACCGGGCAGCCCTTCTTGAACTGGGCCATGCTTGCGAAGTTGTAGGCCTCGTGGGCGATGCCATTGTTGGTAGCGCCGTCGCCAACGAAGCAGAGGCAAACGCGGCCGTTGCCGAGCTTGTCGGAGGCCATGGCAGCCCCGGCAGCGATCGCATAGGAGCCGCCGACGATGGCATTGGCGCCCAGGTGGCCGGCGTGGAAGTCGGCGATGTGCATGCCGCCGCCACGTCCGCGGCAGTAGCCCTCTTCCTTACCGAACAGCTCGGCCATGGTGCGGTTCAGGTGCATCTGAAGGGCGCAGTCGAGGAGCCCACGGGGATCCTTGGGATCGCCCTCGCCACCCACGAAGTCCATGAGGTACTCCGGGGTCTGCTTCTCGAGGGCGAAGGCACCCTTGGCGATCGAGTGACCATGACCGCGGTGAGTGCTGGTGATGTAGTCGTCGGCCTTGAGGACGGAGACGGCGCCGACGGCAACTGCCTCCTGGCCCATCGACAGGTGAGTGGCGCCGATGAACTTGTAGCCTGCCAGGGGCTCGTACTTGCCGCCTTTGAGCTTGACAATGGTCTCCTCAAAGCTGCGGATAGCCAGCATGTTGTCGAGCAAGGAGAAGGCTTCATCGCGGCTGAGGCCCTTGGCCATCTCCGACTTCAGGTCGCCCTTGTACTGGAACAAGGGGACCGGCTTGAGGGTGATCTCTCCGGGGGTGAAGTCCGGCATTACGTTGATATCTTTGGGCATATGCTTGCACTCCTATGCATCAGCCAAACACGACGTGGGCCCCAAGCTCCTGTGACTTGGGCCGGCCTATTATGGCACAAACGTCGAGGAATGTCGAACCACCCGGAGGACGTAGCGGCACCGGTTATTCGCGGCGAGGATCGCTCGTAAGGTCAGTACGCTCCGCGTCCGTGGATCACGACAGGGATCGTCCGGAGCAGGATGGTGAGGTCCAGCCAGATGGACCAGTTGCGCAGGTAATAGAAGTCGTACTCAAGGTTGTCACGCAGGGGCAAGTCCTTGCGCCCGAGGATCTGCCACAGGCCGGTAATGCCGGGTTTGGCGTCGAGACGGCGCCGCTGCCAGGGCTCATACTGGGCCACGATGAAGGCCATCTCCGGCCGAGGGCCGACAAGGCTCATTTCGCCCCGGAGAACGTTGAACAGTTGCGGCAGCTCATCCAGGCTGGTGCGACGGAGCCACTGGCCCAGAGGCGTGATCCGCTGGTCATCGGCAGCTTTCGGGGCCTCCGCATAGGCCGGTGTCGAGGGAGACATGGTGCGGAACTTGAACATCGTGAAGGCCTTGCCGCGATAGCCGATACGTTCCTGGCGGAAGAGAGCCGCAGCACCGGTCTCACGCCTCACCAGCCACGCGAGCACCAGCATCAGCGGAGCCAGGAGAATCAGCAACAGGACACTGCAGACAGAGTCCAGCAGGCGCTTGAAGGCGCGTTGCCAGGGCAGGAAGCGCTGCGGAGGCAGGGCCACCACCGGCATCTCTCCAAGGCCGGAGATCTCGGCGTTCTCGGTGAGCACTTGAAGGGGACCGGCGACGATGTGGAACTCGATCAGCTTGTCTTCGCAGGCCTGGATGGCGGTCATGAGGATCCCCGGCGAGATGTCAGGCTGGGCCACCAGAACCTCGTCGATGTGGTACTTCACCACCAGTTCGGGCAACTCGCTGACATCACCCAGGACGTCGAGTCCTTCGGGAGCCGCGCCGGCCTTGCCGTTGCCCACGCTGACCAGGCCGACTAGCTCGTAGCCCAGGAGATGGTGGGCGCTGATCCGCTGGGCGACTACTTGAGCCAGATCACCGCACCCCAGGACAAGAGCGCGGGCTGTCGCTGCACCCCGACGTTGCAGTGAGACCATGTGGGAGCGCAGGACCCAGCGGGAGAGCAGGGAGATGATCAGAGCGCTGCCCCAGAAGAGCACGACGATGGCGCGCGAGTAGTCGAGATGACTCAGGAAGGACGCGCCGGCAACCAGGAGGGCAGTGACAGTGACGGCACGGAAGGTGGCCGTCATCTCGGCGAGCGAAGAGGGAAAGCGGCGGACGTCGTAGAGCCCGGCGCTGTAGAAGGTGATCAGCCACAGTCCCGCGACGACCGGAAGGGCCTGAAGGTACATGCCGAACTCATGACGGAAGGGGCTCAGCACAGGGGCAAGAACCAGGGTGCGCAGGGCGAAGGCCGACAGGACGGACGCCGTACAACTTGCGAGGTCCGTCAGCATCAGCACCACGGCAAACCGTTCGTCGAAGAGCCGTCGTGGCGAAGGAGTTGGGGATGTCATGGTGACCGATGCCGATCCAGGACGGCCCGGAGAGCGTCCTCGGCTGCTGCGCGTTCCCGGCGGGTGCCACAATAGCGGGCCGCCAGGGCGTAATGCCTGGCGGCCTCACTGTACTTGCCTTCTGCCTCGTACTCGCGACCGATGCCGTAGTGACTGGCGCCGCTAGACCTGAGGTACAGGTAGGCGCCGGCCAGCAGACTCACGGCCGGCACCACGTAGAACAGCCCGAAGTACAGCAGGTCAAACCACAACGGCCTCTCCTCCGGGCCGAAGGGACCCTCAGCCGATCTTGGCCATCAGCGCGTCGCAGGCCTTCTTCACGTGGGTCGCCGAGGCTTCCGCCGACAGGGTCTTGAGGTCGGCGTTGAAGATCTCCACGCCGAGGTAATCCTGATAGCCAATCCTCTTGAGCGCCGACAGGAAGCCGACCAGGTCGATGATGCCCTCGCCAGGGGTCAGGCGCTCTCCGTCGCGCTGGTCCTCGAAGGAGCGATCCGGCGCATCGTTGAGGTGGACATGGACGACCTGCTCGGGTCGCAGGGCCTCGAGGTCGGCCACGGTCTGTTTGGCGTTGAACCAGTGGTAGCTATCGACAAGCAGGCCGAGGTTCGGCGCGGCGATCTCAGCTTCCATCTCCAGCAACTCGGTCATGCGCCAGACGACGATGTTTTTGCCCTCGCGGGAGTGCTGCGGAGCGACCCATTCGAGGCCGAAGCGATGGCCGTAGTCGCCGAGGACCCTGGCGATCTCGCCCCAGCGGCGCATCCAGGTCTTGCGGGTCTCGTCTGCATCGCCCTCGACGCCCGGCGGAATCCAGGTGCAGGCCCGCGTGCATTTGACCTCGGCTGCTGCCTTCGCCTGGGCAGGAAGGGCCTTCAGGCCCTCGCGGAAGGTGTCCTCATCGGTGCGCCACTGGACGGAAGGGCCCCAGCAGCTCATGTGGACGTCGTACTTGTCGCACAGCTCAAGGAAGGCACCGGCGCCCATCTTCGCGGCGACGTCGAGCCCGGCGTCGACGCCCTGATAGCCGAGTTTGGCGGCCAACGCCAGCAACTGCTCATACTCCAGCTTCTCCCCCAGGATCACGGGGTGCAAGGACAGTTTCACGAATCAGCGCTCCCTTCAGTTATCGCAAGCGGCGGAACCTCGTCTGGTTTGTACGGCTTGTCTGCCTAGCTCACGGGCGGCCTGCATCGCTTCGGGCTTGTCGGCGACGGCACCCTTGCGGAAGGCGCTCACCGCGACGGCTCCGGCATACTGGCCCTTGAAGTGACGCACCCAGATCTCGACGGGTCTGGTCACCCACTCGGCCTCGGCCGGATCAGAGGCGCCGAAGGGAACCAACGCCGCCCAGATCTTGCCCTTCATACCCTCGTTGAACCAGGGCTGCGCGTAGTGGCAGGAGAAGCGGTCGATGAAGCACTTGAGCTGAGCCGTCACTCCCTGCCAGTAGACCGGGCTACCGATGACCACGATATCGGCAGCGATCACCTTGTCCAGGACACTGCGGCAATCGTCGTCGGCCCGCAGGTCCACGCGCTCCTTCTGCACGTCGCCCAACTCGGCAGCCGGCCGGAGGTTGAGGTCATCCAGGTAGATGACCTCGCCTTCAGCTCCGGCCTCGCGAGCACCGGCGAGGAACTCACCGATGAGGAGGTCGGTGTTACCGCCCTTGCGAGGGCTGCCATTGAGCGCAACTATCTTGATGGGACGTTCCTCGTCCTGCTCGCCCGGCATCGTCTCTTGCCTCCCACGGTCGTAGCCGCCGGGAAGAGGGATTGCCCAACCCGGCGTACCGGCCTTCGCTGGTTTAGCTGGCGACCTTCGCTCCACACTCGGCGCAGAACTTGGCGTTCGGGACGAGGGCCTTGCCACAGTTGGCGCAGAACTTGGCCCCTGCCGGTGAGACCGGCTGCTGACCGGCCGCTGCGGCTTGCTGCTCGGTGGCCGGCGGCTGTGCCGGTGGAGCCTGGGCGGCACTGCGCATGGCTTCGGTCATGGCTGCTCCCATGCCCACTCCAGCACCCATCGCCACTCCGGCTCCCGCCATTCCGCTGGGGTTCTTGGCGGCGTCACCAATGGCCTCGGCGGTGCGGAACTGGGTGAAGCGCTGCATGTCGCCGACGGCCTCCATACGCGCCCGCTCCTGGATCATCTCCATGACTTCCTCGGTGGGTGTGACGGCTTCGATAAGGAAGTCGATGATCTCCAGGCCGTAGCGGCTGAAGTCCTCGGTGACCCGGCTCTTCACTGCCACGGCGAGCTCATCGTAGACCTTGGGTAGGTCGAGGACGGTCTGCAGCACTTCGCCGAGGGTGTCGGTAAAGCGGGCGATGATGAAACTGCGGAGCCAGCCCTGCACGGCATCCTGGGTGTAGCAGTGCTCTGTGCCGACGACACCGTTGACGAAGAGCTGTGGGTCCTGGACCCGGAGCGTGTAGCTACCGAAGGCTCGGAGCGGGACGGTGTGCAACTCGGAATCGCGGAAGACAATCGGCGTCGGAGTGCCCCACTTCATCCCGGTGAAGGTCTTCATGTTGACGAAGTACACTTCGGCCTGGAAGGGCGTCTGCCCGCCAAAGG